>JACSRR010000308.1 GCA_014879635.1 Ignavibacteriaceae bacterium
ATCAGATAAAATTAAGCAGAAAAAACAAATTTGCAAAATGAACCGGTTTATTCTTTATATAGCGACGGTTTTGAATTATTTGTAGGCGGTGAAGATAAAATATTTATTTCCCCTGACGGTGATAACTTTTCGGAAATTTCACTCGCAGGATTCGGAGTTTCCGGGGTAAGCACTATTGCAATGTTTAATAACAAACTATTTATAGGTACTTTAAATAAAGGTGTTTTAGTATCTGCCGATTTTGGCAGGAATTGGAATTTACTTAGTTCGGGATTGATAGGACTGGGGGCAAATTTAATATCCGGTTTTGCAGTTAGAAATTCGGTGCTTTATGTAACCACAGAAGGTTCGGGAGTTTTTACTTTAACCGGAAATAACGGCAATAGTTGGGTACCTTTTAACGATTCCCTGCCCTGGTCAACTTCTCAGAGTGTAAATTCAATTTACAATTATAACGGTAAATTGATAATAGGTGCAGGAGGTAACGGTCTTGTTTATATAAATGAAGCAGGAGCAAATTATTGGGTTCCAAAAAGTTATGAACTATTTAACGGTTCGGCAATTTTGATGTATTCTATCACATCATTAAGTGATGGAAAATTGATGGGTACAGGTTCATTCGGTATTTATAGCAGCTCAAACGGGGGAGAAACTTGGAGTAAATTTGACCCGGGTGTTGGCTTAATTTCCGAAGCTGCTTTCGCAAGAAACGGAAATGATTATTACGCATTAGTTTCTAAACCCGGAAGGGCTTTTATTTATAAATATTCAAATCTCTTTTTGCAATGGGAATTGTTTGAAACTGTTTATAATGAGTCTGTTTACGATATTTTGGTATTTAATGATAAACTATATTTGGCAACTGAATCAGGTATTAAAAGTATTCCTTTAACGCCAAATTCAATTGATGATAAAAATAATCCCGGTGACTTTAGTTTAGGACAAGCATTTCCCAACCCGTTTATCTCTTCTTCAAGTTCTGATATTAAGATTCCGGTTACTTTAGAGAAGCCGGGAGTTGTTGAGATAGAAGTTTTTAATATCATTGGCGAGAGAATAATGGATAAAATGTTTTTCGAATTCTCTACAGGTGATAATCTCATTAAAATTAATACGAATTTATTGGGGCAAAATGTGTACATCTACCGTGCTACATTTAACGGCAGGGTAAAATCGGGCAAGTTTACAGTTGTTAGAGAGTAAAATCTGTCCGGTAAATGAGGTCAAATATTTATAAAATTTGAGTAAAGTCTTTAAAGCGGTTAAGTTAGTAAATTTAACCGCTCTTCGTATAGAGTTAAATACTTTTCTATTGCAGTATTGCTCAGAAAACTCTTTTCGATAAATTGAGTAACATTTTCACGGTTAGAAATGAATTTTTTTCTAACAGTTTCCAAACTTTTTTCGGGGATTTGTAACTTCAACCCGAAAGCTCTAAAATCCTTATAAGTTAATCTATTCTTCTTACCGTTTATTGTAAGCGCTAATTGTTCTTTATCTTCGGGTATTAGTAATTTTGTTGATAAAAGATCGTAAGCAGGAGAGAGTCTAATTTCGTCATCTAATCCGGTTATCAATGAAAAGTTCTTAAGGTGCATATCTGCATTTCCGGTAAGAAAAGAGAATAAAGTTAATTCATAAAGCCCATATAAATCTAAACCGGGAGAAGAAGAGAATTCAGCAACAATAGAAGCCACCTTTTCCATTGAGCCTTTATATTTATATTCTGTTAGTTTACCCGTCAATTGAGCCATATCTTCAACATGAAGTTTTAATTTTTTTACCCTGTCAAACCTTCTGGTTATATAACAAATTTCTCCTGATTTCAATCGAATCAGCGAATGTTTAGCAACTTTAATCTTTAGTAAACTTGCCAGGTGCATAGTTAAATCTTCTATTTCACACATTTCCGGATATTCTTTTACAGGAGGTTTAAGAATATAATTACCCCACAATCCTACTATGGTAAACCTTGAGTGATTCCGGCTAAGTTTTTCAGTTTCAACTGAAATTTTAGGCTGAACTCCGGTAACAGAAACACTTTTACCGAGTACAGTTAAAGCCAATTTTTCAATGTCGGAGATGATAAAAGGTATTTCGGGAGTAAATTCTGTACCGAAAAATCTTTTACTACAAGTAGTATGAAAATCAATTTCATTTTTGTTTAAAAACTTATAGCAGTAGAGACATTTACTAATCATTAAAAGCACCTGTAATTGCCGGTTTTACGCTTACAGCTCCAATTGTATCATTACATAACAATAATAGTAAGCCCATACGATCTCTTCTATCAAATTTCCAATTCTTTTGAGCTAAATCTAATAGCCATCCTTCGGGAATTAATCCGTCAAAAAAAGGGTGAATTGTATCTGATTCGTAGGGTAATTCTCTCAGCGGCATTGTTAAACTCACCGGTTTAGCACTCTTTAATTTAAGGTACGCCTGATTATATGTAAATTTAAAACCATCTGAAGTTTCAGTAATTATTCCTGCAAACTCATCTCTATAATAAACATATCCGCTTCTCATTACTCAATGATCCTGATTTCGGCTCTAACGGGACCTAATTCATAACCAAAGAGAAACAAAACTTGATTAACCTTGTCTATTCTTAGTGTTTTTTTACCTTGTTCAAGTTCTCTGAGAAAACGCAATCCTACACCGGCTTTTTCTGCCAGTTCTATTTGAGTTAGTTCTAATTTTTTTCGTTTAATTTTAACGAATTGTGCTAAATTATTTTCAAAGTTTTGCAAAATATACCCTTTAAGGTGTAAAAAGTAATTCTAATTGCAAAAATATACCTTTTAGGGTATAAAACAATAAAAAAAGTTAAAAATATACCCTTTGGGGTATAAATACTGCATTAATACTTATTTGACTATTGATTTAGAATTCGCTTTTTAATCTTTCGATTTGTTTGTAGTGCCTGCCGGAGTGAATAAGGATAAAGTTAAGCCACTCGATAACCGTCAATTTACCAAACAGGGGATGAGTGAATTTCTCGCAAAGGTGGTTTAATTCTTCAAAATTAAGATTGTCCAAAATCTTTTCGCGGTTTTCGATAATTGAAGAGAGTAATTCTTGTTTATCTGTAACTTTTCCGGAAGGGATGATAGGACCAAACGCTTGAAATTTCTCTTCAAAAGAACCAAATTTCTCCTCAACTTGTGAAATAATTAAATTTGAGTCTCTATTTTCGGAAGGGGATTTTCTCCCTGCAATTACAACGCCTATTAATCGTTCGCTATTAAAAATATGCTCAAGAACTTCGGCAATTGACCAAGTTACTTCACTTTTTTTAGCCGCAAAATTTGATTCACTTAAGGGTTGTACAAGGTCAACAAAGGATTGTGAAGAATCGGAAAATTTTACTTTTATTTCTGCCAATGAAAGATCAGGATTTATAATCATTTTATTCTCCGGGAAAAATTAGAAAGGTTTAGTACCCCCGAGACGATTCGAACGTCCGACAAACAGTTTAGGAAACTGCTGCTCTATCCTGCTGAGCTACGGGGGCAAAAATATTAAGACTCGAAATTTAATAAATTTTCCCGTAAATTTTATTCAAGATATAAAATAGAGTTATTTCATGTTTTTATTAATCTTCATTATATTTTGAATTGAATAAATCAAAAAAGGAAAAGCAAGGTGTTAGACAATAGTGAATCATTACCCGAGTTTTTTAGAAAAATCGAAATTTTAGCGTTAGCAAAAAACAATCCCGAATATTCATCAGAAGATTTTGCAGAATATTTTAATTGTTCGGCAGCTACAATAAACAGGGCTACTCAAGATATCAGAGGCTCAGGTGTGCCCTTACATAGCCGGAAAGGGCAATTAATTTTGGTGGAACAACCCAATATTGATATTCTGTCTAATTTGGCTTCTACTTATCTCTCATTAAGATTTACCGGAAGATTAATTTCGCCTTATGTTAATGCAATTTCGAAAACTAATTCCGAAAAGTTTTTTGAACATCTTGTTTTACTTGCCAAAGCTTGTGCCGAAGAGCTTAAAATTGAAATGATTTACAAACCCCTCTCAAAAGATGAAGCCGGAACATATTATTTAAAACCTTATGAACTTACTTTTAACGAATTTAATTGGGTTTTGTACGGGGTTAAAGAGGGGGAAGAAATTGAAAAGAAGTTTTTTGTTACAAGAATTCAATCCCTCAAATTAAAAAACGAAAAGTTTGATAAAATTGATTTTCACAGGAGTACCCCTAACAAAGAGTACAAAATGGTATTTAAATTTAACTCTGTTGTATCAAGGGAGTTAACAGATAAAATATGGTTTGAAGACTCTAAATTAGAAATAATTGAAGATGGCTCAATAATTTTAACAGTGGTTCAACCTCTATCAAACAAATTAATGTCGTGGTGCTTAACTTGGTGGGGGAATCTCGAAATAATTGAGCCTGTTGAATTAAAAGAGGGGATAAAAAAGATGATCAACGAATATTTAAAAGTCAACGAAAAAAATTAAAACCAAAAAAAATAATGTTATTTCTGAATAATAGAACTGCCTCTTAGTTATATTTAGAAAGCAAATATTATTTTACTTTGAACAAAGAAACAGGAGAATAAATTATGACTACTATTGTAGATGTAAGAGCAAGAGAAATTTTAGATTCAAGAGGAAATCCAACTTTAGAAGCGGAAGTTGAATTAGAGAGCGGAGTAGTTGGCAGAGCTGCAGTACCTTCGGGTGCTTCAACCGGTTCAAGAGAAGCATGCGAGCTTAGAGACGGCGATAAAGAAAGATACATGGGTAAAGGCGTTCAAAATGCCGTTGCTAATGTCAATGAAAAATTATGCGATGCTTTAGAAGGCTTTGATGCTTGCGACCAAGCCGGTATCGATAATTATATGATTGAATTAGACGGTACACCAAACAAAACAAATTTTGGTGCTAACGCAATATTGGGCGTTTCTTTAGCAGTTGCAAGAGCAGCGGCAGAAACTCTCGGTTTACCTCTGTATCAATATATAGGCGGTGTGAACGCAAAAGTTCTCCCTACACCAATGATGAATATTTTAAATGGCGGAAAACACGCTGATAATAATGTTGATTTCCAAGAATTTATGATTATGCCTACAGGTGCTCCTACCTTTGCAGAAGCGTTAAGAATGGGCGCCGAAGTTTTCCATACTTTAAAAGGCGTTTTACACAAAAAAGGGTACAATACTGCAGTTGGTGATGAAGGCGGATTTGCTCCTTCGTTAAAATCAAACGATGAAGCTTTAGAAGTAATTCTTGAAGCTATCACAAAAGCAGGTTACAAACCCGGTGAAAATATCTTTATTGCTTTAGACCCGGCTGCATCAGAAATGTATTCAAACGGCAAATACAAATTCTTCAAATCTACTCAAAAAGAAATTTCATCTGATGAGATGATTAAATATTGGGAAAATTGGGTAAGACAATATCCTATTATCTCTCTTGAAGACGGTCTTGCAGAAAACGATTGGGATGGTTGGAAAAATTTAACTGACCTTGTCGGAAAGAAAATTCAGTTAGTAGGTGATGATATTTTTGTTACTAACACAGCTATTCTGAGTGAAGGAATTCAGAAAGGTGTTGCTAACTCAATACTAATTAAAGTTAATCAAATTGGTACCTTAACCGAAACTTTAGATGCAATTGAAATGGCAAAATGTGCGGGATATACTTCGGTTATTTCACACCGCTCCGGTGAAACAGAAGATAGTACTATTGCAGATTTAGCAGTAGCTACAAATGCCGGACAAATTAAAACCGGTTCAGCTTCCAGATCTGACAGAATTGCAAAATACAATCAATTAATCAGAATTGAAGAAGAACTTGGTGCTAACTCAATTTATAAAGGTTTAGCCTCAATAAATTACAGAGGATAATAAAACCTAATTGTTTTATTGATAGCCGGCGGAGTTTACTCTGCCGGTTTTTTATTTTAAACTTCAAAATTAATAGACCAAACTTCAAACTATTTTAATCTAAATACACTTCTCTATTTAATCTAAATTAATTCAATGTTTTCCGTTGGTTAATCCATATTTTATTAATTGTTATATTTGACTTCAAATTAAAAAAATTTAAGAAAGATGAAAAAAAGCATTTTCACCACATTGATTGCAGGGTTATTATTACTTTCAGCCTGCGAACAACCAAGACAAATGTACAAAGAGATTGATTACGGGGTTGTTTTTACTTTTCCTGATTCTATCAGCGTATTCGATATTTACACTCTTGAGTCATTTGATGAAGCTTCGAAAGCTTTACCCGGCGATAGAATTCGTTCATTTGAAGATAAAATTACTGTTTTTATCAAACCTCCTTCGGCAACCGGTAAAGTAATGAAATTAATCTATGACCAAAATGAAACAATTAAAAAAATATTAAATTCCGAACAAAAACTATCTGAAGGCACCGTTGTTAAAATGACTGATTATGTACAAATTATTGTTGAGGTTCACAGAAGTTTACCGGCAATTACTCATAGAATGATTAAGTCTGAAATACTTTATGATGACGGCACTTTAGTAGAGTTAAAATGGGATTACGAATGATCCAAAAATTAAAACTAGTTATCTTAACTTTTATTGTAGCATTAAATATCTCTTTTGCTCAAGAAGTTAAAATTAAAATTTCAGTTGTAACAACCGGATCAAACGAAAGTGACACTCTTTTTATCACAGGAAATTTAAGCGAATTAGGATTTTGGAATCCCGGAGCAGTTAAAATGGTCAAAAATGAAGAGGGTGTTTACGAAATTAATTTGTATGTAAAGCAGGGCACACAAATCGAATATAAATTTACACTCGGTAGTTGGCAGAGCGAAGCCTTAAATAAGGAGGGTTTTCCTTTTCCAAACTTCACTTTAACGGCATTAAATGACACCGCTCTTTATTACAATTTCGAAAAATTTGGAGGGCAGGGGGTATTTAGCGGCGGAATCACCGGTACTTTAGAATATATTAAAGGTGTTGAATCAGGAAATCCTGTTATTCCAGCAAGAGATGTTTCTGTTCTTCTACCTGAAGGATATTACGATAGCAACGAAAGATATCCTGTTTTTTACATGCATGACGGTCAAAATATTTTCGACCCTGCTACATCTTCATTCGGAATTGATTGGCAAGTTGACGAGTCAGTTGATAGTTTAAACAAAGAAGGAGATATTCCCAAAATGATTGTTGTGGGTATAAACAACTCGCCTTACCGGCGTGCAGAATACCACAACTCAGATACCGGTTATGCATATATGAATTTTTTGGTAAATGTAGTAAAACCGCTTATCGATTCGGTTTATAGAACAAAACCGGAAAGGGAATTCACCGGAACGGGCGGTTCTTCAATGGGGGGATTGATCTCCTTTATATTAGCTTGGGAGTTTGACCACATTTTCTCAAAAGCTGCCTGCCTCTCGCCTGCGTTCAAAATAAGTCGCTTTGATTATGTTTCAACCGTTTTAAATTACACGGGAAATAAGAAAAAGATAAAATTGTATATCGATAACGGTGGTGTAGGCCTTGAAGCTCAGCTTCAGCCTGGAATAGATGAAATGATTGAGGCGCTAAAAATGCAAGGTTTTGAGGAAGGAAAAGACTTTTACTATTTTGTTGAACCAGACGCAGAACACAACGAGCCGGCATGGGCTAAGAGAAATCATTTGTATTTGAAATTTCTCTTCGGAGAGTATAATTGAAAGAAAATGTTTTAAAAGTAAATGAGATATATTTCTCAATTCAAGGAGAAGGCACGGCTGCCGGACTTCCCTGTGTGTTTATAAGGCTTACTTGGTGCAACCTTCGTTGTACCTATTGTGACTCTGAATATTCCTTCTACGAAGGGAAAAATATGACTTTTGACGAGATACTCGAAGAAGTAAAAAAATACAATTGTGAATTGGTTGAACTTACAGGGGGTGAACCTCTTGTTCAGAGTAAATCAATCGATTTTATGAAAACTTTGTGTGACTTAGGCTATAAAGTATTAATTGAAACGGGGGGCAGTTTACCGGTTAAAAATATTGACCCGAGAGTTACAGTAATAATGGACTTAAAATGTCCCTCAAGCGGAATGGCACACAAAAATAGATTGGAAAATTTACAATATTTAAAGAAGAACGATGAGTTAAAGTTTGTAATTGGTAGTTTAGAAGATTACGAATGGTGTAAAAAAATAATTGAAAAACACAATTTAACCGGCAAGTGCGAGATACTTTTTTCAACTGTATTCGGTAAACTTGCCCCTGTTGATTTAGTTAACAAAATTTTAGAGGATAATCTTAAAGTAAGATTCCAGCTTCAGATGCACAAATTTATCTGGGCACCCGATTTAAGAGGAGTTTAATGAAAGTATCAAAATCTTTTAAGTGGGAGATGGGGCACCGTCTTCCCTTTCATAAAGGTAAATGCAAGAATTTGCACGGTCACTCGTACAGATTATTTTTAGAAGTTGAAGGTGATCTTGACGATAACGGTTTATTAATTGACTTTTATGATCTAAAAGTTATTGTGAACCCAATAATTGAAGAACTTGACCACTCGTTTATGGTTAGTAGCCTTGACTCTGAATTAGTTGAATTGTTAAACGGGATTGAAACTAAAAAGGTTTTGGTTGATTTTCAAACCAGTGTTGAGAATATTACAAAATATTTAGTCAAAAGAATTTCCGGTTCGGCGCTTCCTAAAAATATTATAAAAATTACAGGTAGGGTTTACGAAACTCAAGATGCTTACGCAGAATTTTCGACGGAAATAAATGGCAAAGTATAAACTTTTTATAGAATATAACGGCGGTAAGTACAAAGGCTGGCAGTTCCAAAAAGACCAAAAAACGGTACAGGGTGTTTTATTAGGCGTTGCAGGTACAATTTTCAAAAATGAAAAAATAGATATACAAGGCTCCGGTAGAACTGATGCCGGCGTTCATGCTTTAGAGCAAATTGCCCATTTAGAGGTAAATTCTGATATATCACCTGAAATCTTGACATTGAAATTTAATGATTTATTACCGTTTGATTGTACCGTCAAAAAAATTGAAAGAACACATCAAAGGTTTCATGCAAGGCATTCAGCTGTTAAAAGATCATATATTTATCAAATTGCTACCCGCAAAACATCATTCGGGAAGGATTTTGTTTGGTGGATTAAAGACGAATTGAATGTCGAATTAATGAAAAATGCAGCTTTAGCATTCAATGGGATGCACGATTTTGCCTCGTTCGGAGCTGTTGATAAAGGTGGAGAAGCTAAGTCAACTTTAGTATTTATAAACGATGTTGAAGTGATCCAAAAAGGGGAAATGATTCTTATCAGGGTTGCAGGTTCTCATTTCTTGTGGAAAATGGTTAGGAGAATGGTTGGAGTTCTTGTAGAATGCGGCAGAGGTAATTTATCTAAGAGAAAAGTTAAAAAATTCTTGGAAGAGTATTCAGACGAACCGGCAAAACTTACTGCTCCGCCTTCGGGTTTATTTTTAGAAAAAATATATTTTGAAGAGAATGAACCGGTGCCTGAATTAACACCGGTCATAAATTTATAAATTCTGTTAAATTTTAAGAAGCCACTTTAACCGGTACTGAGCCGTGAAACATAGTAATTTTCCAATTTCCGCCTATTTTCTCGGCAACTCCGGTGTATCTCATATTTTCAATTTTAAATGATTTACCGTCAAGTTCATACTCTTGGTTAACAATCAATAAAAACCAGGCAGTTCTATTGCTCTCCGAAATCCGCCACTCCCGGCAACTTACATCAAAATTGACATTTTTTAATCTTTCGGAAGCTGATTTTAAGTGTTTATCAAATTCATCCCACCCAAAAAATTCTGCATTTTCATAAATTCCTGCTACAAGTAGAGAAGGTGATTGATGCCAAACTTTCTTTTGTAGTTCAGGATCACCAGTTGCTAAAGAAACCAGTAAATCTGACATTAAAGTAAGAACTGCTTTGTCTTCGGGTTTAACTTTTTCGGTAGTTGCCGGAGTATTTTGTTTTATACATCCTGTAAAAATTACTGTGATAAGAAATAAAATTGCTAGTTTTTTCATTTTCTCTTTTAGGAATATTTTTAATTAACAAAGATAATATTTCAGTGATAGTACTTCAAAAGAATAACCGCTTTTTTGATGTAAAAAGTGCACTCTTTATGAAAAAAAATCCGGCTGAAAGCCGGATTTAAATAATTCGATAATAAAGATAACTAACGGGATTTTGATTTTGCTTCAACCATAGCAAAAGCTGCCATGTTTATAACATCATCAATTTCAGCACCCCGTTGCAATACATAAACAGGTTTGCTAAAACCGTTAAGAATTGGACCAACAACTTCGGCACCGCCTATTCTATCCAACAATTTATAAGCAATATTGCCGGAATCTAAATTCGGGAAAATTAAGATATTCGGTCTTAATTGTAATTTAGAGAATGGGTATAAATTATTGAGAATTTCGGGTACAACAGCTGTATCGGCTTGCATTTCACCTTCAATTATTAGCTCGGGCTCTTTCATTTTAACGATATTAACCGCATCCCTCACCTTATTGCTATGTGGATTAGGAGCACTGCCAAAATTACTAAAAGAAAGCATGGCTACTCTAGGTTCAATGTTAAATCTTCTTACCGCTTTAGCAGAAAGCATTGCAATTTCCGCTAATTCTTCAGCATTCGGATTAACATTAACGGTAGTATCTGCGAAGAAATATACTTTATTTTTAATAATCATCAGATACATACCCGATACTCTTTTAACGCCTTCTTCAAGGTCTAACACTTCAAGGGCGGGTCTTATAGTCTCAGGGTAGTGAAAAGTCATACCACCTATCATGGCATCTGCGTCGCCCATTCTGAGCATCATAGCCGCAAAGTAATTTTTGTGGCGGTGCCTGGTTAATAACCGGTGAGATTCTTCTTTTGTTACACCTTTTCTCTGCCTGATTCTGTAGAATTCATGAATATATTCTTCAGATTTTGACCATGTTAGCGGACTAATAATTTCAAAACTATCCCTTTCGATATTAGCCTCATCTAACAAAGGTATAATTTCATCCGGGTTGCCGATCAAAATAGGATAAGCAATATTCATATCTTTGATGATTTGAGCAGCTTTGATGATTTTAGGATTATGCCCTTCGGGGAAAACAAGTCTGCCGGTTTTCTGTTGTTGCGCCAAGTGGATAGTTCTTCTAACTATTTCTTTAGAAACGCCCAATCTTTCGAGAAGGTTTTCTTTATATTCTTCGAAATCTGTTATTGGTTTAGTAGCAACACCTGTTTCCATAGCAGCTTTTGCCACAGCGGGAGCAACCCAAGTGAGAACTCTAGTATCAAACGGTTTAGGAACAATATAAAGCCTTCCGAACTTAAGATCTTGCCCGTCATATACCCGTTTAACTCCTTCCGGAACATCTTCTTTTGCCAAGGCAGCAAGCGCATAAGAGGCTGCAAGTTTCATTTCATCGTTAATTGCAGTAGCTCTTACATCTAAGGCGCCTCTAAAAATAAACGGGAAACCGAGCACATTATTTATTTGATTCGGATAATCAGATCTACCGGTAGCCATTATCAGATCTTCTCTTATTGCTACGGCTTTTTCATATTCTATCTCGGGGTCAGGATTTGCCATCGCAAAAATGATAGGGTTATCTGCCATCGATTTTACCATCGATTCTGAAACCACATTACCTTTGGATAAACCGACAAAAACATCGGCGCCAACCATAGCGTCATCCAAAGTTCTTGCGGATGTATCAGTGGCAAATTCTGATTTAAATTCGTTCATTCCATCGGTTCTGCCTTTATATACAACACCTTTGGAGTCACACATCATAATGTTAGATTGTGTAACCCCTAATTTCACATAAAGCCGTGAACAAGAAATTGCTGAAGCACCGGCTCCGTTAACAACAATTTTAACATCCGAAAGCTTCTTACCTGCAATTTCAACTGCATTAATCAAGGCAGCACCGCTAATGATAGCCGTACCGTGCTGGTCATCATGAAAAACGGGAATTTTCATCCTTTTTTTCAGTTCATCTTCAATATAAAAACATTCGGGTGCTTTAATATCTTCGAGATTAATACCACCAAAGGTAGGTTCTAAAAGCTCAACAGTTCTGATTATTTCATCTGAATTTTTACTATTTATTTCAATATCGAAAACATCAATATCGGCAAATCTTTTGAACAGGATACCTTTGCCTTCCATAACCGGTTTACCGGCAACGGCTCCTATATCTCCCAAACCAAGCACAGCCGTACCGTTGCTAACAACGGCAACTAAATTACCTTTTGCAGTATATTCATACGCTAATGAATTATCTTCTGCTATTTCAAGGCAAGGCTGGGCAACTCCGGGGGTGTATGCTAATGACAGGTCACGCTGGGTGATGCAGGGCTTTGTAGGGGTTACTTCGATTTTTCCTTTTCGTCCCTTACTGTGATAGTCTAAAGCTTCCTGCTTGGTGATTTTCATGTTGTCTCCTTAGTGCTTTAATGAAATTATATCACCCTTAAAACTATAACTTTTTTCACTTTTATACAAGTTTTAAGCTAAAAAATTATTAAATATTGTTCATTTATGAAGAGAATTTCAATTTTTGTTTCCGCTCAAATTTTATCTTCTATTTAACCAATCTAAAAGTGAATGTCAAGAATCTTTATTTTCGTATTTTAAAAGTATTCATTTTAAAAATATGGAGAGATAATGCAGAGGCTATCAACTTTTATTTTAATTTTAATTTTCCTTTTTGGGATAGATTCAAACGCATGCACAAATTTTATTGTAACAAAGGGGGCTTCCTCAAACGG
>JACSRR010000387.1 GCA_014879635.1 Ignavibacteriaceae bacterium
CATTTTGACACCTTTTTTATTTAGTAATTTAATAAAAAATTTTGTGTCCACTAAATGGGATGCAGTTTAGTTAAATATCAATTTTTAATTGAATTAAAATACTTAAAGAAAAGTGAATCAAAGAAACTAACCAAAACAATGGAATTAGCTACACAACAAGTAAACCGTTATCTACAAAAACCTGAAATAAGTGAATTAGAAAGCCTAAAGTCTTATGCTGTAGTGTTTGTAGGTAAGAAAGGACATTTTACTTTAGTGGATTGAAGCGAAAAGCAGCTAACAGTTCGCTCTGCAGTTAAATTATTTTTGCCACCGAAAATCCAATAAGCCCCAATTAGTCAATTTTTCAAGTCACGGATAAAATTGAAGTCTTTTATTTAATTTATAATATCCTTATCTTTAATGTTCTTTTATAAATCAACTTCATAATGTCAATTTTTAAAATATCATTAACGGTAATATTAATCTCAGGGGTAATATTCTGTCAAAGTACGGAGTATTTTCCGGGTAAATTAAATATTTCACCCTTTACCGCAAACTATTTAGAGCCATCTACCGGTTTTGCCCTAAAATTTGGTGAAAATGACCTAAGATTGGATATTGGTACCTCTAAAGATGTTTTTCATGAAAAATTGAAGGATAATATTGTATTATCATTGGGAGCTGATTTTTTTACATTTACCAAACTTCAAGGCGAAACAGATTTCCACTTTCCGGTTGTGGCTGTAGATTATCTTTTCGGGTTAAATGCGGGGTTAAAATTTGTTGAAGATAAATATGAATATGGTGCAAGATTAAGAATTAGCCATATTAGCGCACATTTAGTTGACGGCAGTTATGACGGTATTAATCAAAAATGGAAAAATAATAGAAACCCGATAGTTTACAGTCGTGAATTTATTGAGATTTTTCCGTTTATTAGATTTAACGATGTAAGATTTTACGCGGGATTGACCTATATTTTCCATAGTTCGCCGGAGGATATCGGAAAGGGAATTTTTCAACTTGGTTTTGATTATTATGGGTCAGATTTAATTTCGAGATCCCTTTCGCCTTTTATTGCTTATGATTATAAAATTGCTTCAACGGGGAAATATACCCCCGTTCATACGGCAAAAGCAGGAATTAAGTGGGGAGAGAGATTCGGTGCCGGGATTAGTTTATTCTTAGCTTATTTTTCCGGTAAAAGTGTACACGGCGAGTTTTATGAGTTAAATGAAAGTTATTTATCTGCAGGAATTAATATAGAATTTTAGGATGTCAGAACAAGAAAATCTCCCCAACGAACCACAAATTAACAAAGAAGAGTCCTTTTTTAACAAAGTAAAAGAGCCCAACCCAATGATTAATCTCATTTTGGTTCTAATCACTTTTGTTACCACAGTAATAGCGGGAGCTCAATGGGTTTTAGGTTACGGAGTATTAGATGTTTCGCAATTGTATCATGGGTTACCTTACGCTTTTTCAATTCTTTTTATGTTAGGAACGCATGAGTTCGGTCATTATTTTGCTTCTTTGGCTCATAAAGTAAAAGTTACCTTACCATATTTTATTCCGTTCCCGTCAATAGAAGGGTTTTTAAACTTTGGAACAATGGGTGCCGTCATTAAAACAAAAAGCCCCATTCAAAATAAAACTGCTCTTTTTGACATCGGAATTGCGGGTCCCGTTGCAGGTTTTATTGCATCAATTGGGTTGGTGATCTACGGGTTTTCAACGCTACCGGGTAAAGATTATATTTTAGGAATTCACCCCGACTATGATACTCTTGAGTACGGTGCTGCGGGAGTTAGTTTAATTTTCGGGGATAATATTTTATTCTCAGTACTTAGAGATATGTTTGCAAACTCTCCCGACGGCTTTATTCCGCCGATGAATGAAATTTACCACTACCCTTATTTGTGCGTAGGTTGGTTCGGATTGTTTGTAACTGCTTTAAATTTAATTCCCGTGGGGCAGTTAGACGGGGGTCATATCATGTACGCGATGTTCGGCTCAAAAGTGCAAAAAATTGTTGCTTGGGTGTTTATGCTTTTTATGTTAGTTTGGGGCGGACTCGGTATTTTGACAAGTTTTTATGACCTTGGTTTTAATTTCTAGCTTAGTCAGCAGGTATGCTGTTAGAACTAGAAATGACATCTGATATAATAAGTCGAATACTCTGAATGCTACTACATTATCACCAAAAATAGAGTTGATACCTGCGAATAAATAAATGTGCTAA
>JACSRR010000041.1 GCA_014879635.1 Ignavibacteriaceae bacterium
AGATGTGTATAAGAGACAGCAAGAAAGAACCGGCTATAAGGGAAAGAGTTTTAGAATGATAAAACTCAGAGGCATGGTTGAAAACGCAAAAGATCTTGGTCCTATGTTAACTCAAGTCAATGACCCCAGGCTAACAAATGTCGGAAAAGTTTTAAGACGATTATCAATTGATGAAATACCGCAAGCTATTAATGTGCTAAAAGGGGATATGAGCATTGTTGGTCCGCGACCCGAAATAATTGAAATAACTAAAGATTTCAGCCCAGAACAGAGAGTTGTGTTTGATTTTAAACCCGGCATAACAGGTATTTCACAAGTTAACGGAAGGCAAACTCTTACTCCCGAGCAAAGAGTTAGAATGGAAATAGATTACTACGCAAGTGCCAATTTTTGGACAGACCTTAAAATAGTTTTAAAAACCCCTATTGTTATTTTCACTAACGAGGGTAATATTTAGTATTGAAGTTTTTGCCCATAGTTATTATATTAATCAGTTTCTATGTAAGGGCACAGAACATTCCCGTTGATGTAGATCATCCGGTTTACATACTTTTAAAAGAACTTCAACTAAAAAAAATTGTACCCGGTATTAATTTAACCGTTTTGCCTCTTTCTCAAAATAAAGTAATTGAGGCATTGGTTACTGCCAAAAAAAAATCACACCTTACTAAAAACGAATCAATAGCAATTGAGTATTATTTAAACTCACTCACTCCGGCTTTCCCAAATAAGTCAGGGTTTAAGGGAATTAATGACTTGATTAATTCTGATAATAAAACTTTTTTGTACAGTTATTACGACTCAATAGTTACAATAAACATAACTCCCGGAATTTCGTTTAAAGCAATAAGTGCACAGTTTGATAATGATTTAAAGGGAAATTCTTACATAATTAGATATGGCGGTTCGGGTGAATTTATTTACGGAAAGAGTTTAGGTTTTTATATTTCGGTTGCCAATTCATCTTTGTACGGTGATAGAGTTTCAGCATATATTGACCCTGTTTACAATCAAAGCCTCACATTTAATAAAACAGGATTAAACAATGCGGATATTACAAACGGTGGTTTACAATTTTCTTACGATATATTTAATATAAGTTTGCAGAAGGAAAAAACTACTTGGGGTAAAGGATTTTTTAACAGGGAAATTATAAGCGGTTTTTCACAAAATCCCGATTACATTTCCTTTTCAGTTGATCATCCCGTTATAAATTACAATTTTATACATGCTTGGCTTGTTCAACCCAGATATGATGCTCCTTATGATTCTGCTTACGGAGGCTACCGTTTGCGGGACCAAAAATATATGGCAGCTAACAGATTTCAATTAAATGTTTCACAAGATTTTAGAATAGGTGTTTCGCAAACTGTAGTATATGCAAACAGGGGAGTTGAGTTAGCGTATTTAAATCCGCTTCTCTTCTGGGAATCGGCTCAAAGATCACTTGAAGATATAGATAATTCTTTTTTGGGGATCGATTTTAGTTATTCGGGAATAAAAAATTCGGAATTATATTTTAACCTAATTTTTGACGATATTTTGTTTGATGCCTGGAAAGATTTTGATAGAACAAACAACCGGTTGTCATTCACTGCGGGCATGATAAATTCGGGATTAATAGACGGTTTAACTTTAGGATTGGATTATTATTTTGTAAGACCCTATACCTATTCGCATCCCGGTAAGGGGGAGGCATTGGCTTATGTTAATAACGGATTACCGCTGGGCATTCCGCTAAGTCCTAATTCAGATATGATATCGTTTAATGCCGTTTACAGATTAAACCCAAAATTACTATTAAATTTGAGGTATGATTATAAGAGGCACGGTGAGAATATATTTGACAGCGCAGGCAAATTGATTAGAAATGTGGGCGGTTCATTCTTTTATAGTACAGAGTTAAAGGCATCACCCGTTTCGCCTTTCTTAGACGGAGAATTCCAAAACTCTCATGAATTGACATTAAAAGTTAATTACAACTTTTCTTACAATATAAATTTGGGCTTAACGGGATATTTTCGCAAAAAAAATTATGAAGATAAGCTCGCAGATAATTATATTGAATTGAATTTTAAATTTTTTAACAACTAGGAGAGAAGATCGATAATTCCGGTTACTTTGTTTGATTTATATCTGTCTCTTATACACATCT
>JACSRR010000301.1 GCA_014879635.1 Ignavibacteriaceae bacterium
GTTTATACAGGAAGAACTGCTGCAATTTTTGATATACTCGATGGCTTATTTAGAGAATTTTTTTTAATAAAATATAAGGCGCGGGATATAAAAACACCTTCTATAATTTCCAGTAATGTAATTAAAAAAGCCGGATATTTTGAAACAGGCTGCCAGCATATAAGCTTTGTTGCTCCAATCTCAAATGATCCCTACATTTTAGAAGAATTCAGTAAAATATCTGATTATTCAAGTGTCAATCTTTTTAAGTATCTAAAAACTCCAAAAGACGTTTTAAATCCTGCCATGTGTTTACATTGTTATCCTTTATTTGAAAATCATACTTTAGATGAACCGATAAAAGTAATGACTTTAATGGGCTCTTGTTTCAGGGATGAGTCTGGTAATTTGAATAATAGTGAAAGACTTAACGAATTTAAAATGAGAGAGGTAGTTTATTTTGGAGAAGAACAATTATTAAAAATAATACACAATGAACTGATAGATTTCCTAATCAATTTCGGCAAATTCTTTGAGCTAAATTTTAAATTGGAAGTTTCAAATGATATTTTTTTTAATGACAATGCTGAGAAACAGTTATTCTCGCAATTAATAACAAATAACAAAATCGAGTTTCAGGTATATATTAAAGATCTGAATAAATATATAGCCTGTGCCTCAATCAATAAACATGGGAGTCATTTTTCTGAAGCATTTAACATTAAAGGTTCAACCGGGGACTTTGCTTCTACAATGTGTATTGGGTTTGGTTTAGACAGGCTTTACCTTGCGTTAGGCACTGGATTAGAAAAAAATCAGCTAAAATATCTTACTGAAAAATTACTTAGAAATGGCGTTTAACAATTGAATAAAAAATTAGTTTTTATTGAACCGCCGCATTTCCTGATACCCATATTTGAAAAATTCAGCAAAGAATATAATGATGAGTTGTTTCTTATTTCAAATCATTTAAAAAATTATAGCGGCAAAAATTATTTCAATTGTGATGTTAGAGAAAATATTGATGAAGCACGAAGCTATATAAGGAATACCGTAATAAACCCGGATGCAATTGTAACTTCGACCGAAATGTTTCTAACCCAAACGGCTGAATTAAACAATGAATTTAATTTAAGGGGTAACTCTATTGAAACAATATTAAATTGCAGAGATAAAGCGATGATGAAAATTATTTGGAATGAAAAAAATATCCCGACTCCTCAAAGTAATTTTTTTAGGTCAAAAAGTGAGCTTTTAGGAAAAGCGGATTCGTTAAATTATCCTGTAATTATTAAACCCTCACTTGGCTATGCAAGCTGCGGAGTTAGAAAAGTAAATGATAAAGAAGAACTTTTAAAACAGATGAATAAGATACTTTTATTCAATTCCACTGTAATTGCCAGGGAAAAATTAAATGATATCGGCTTTCTAGTGGAACAATATATTGATGGCGACGAATATTCCATTGACACAATTTGGCTAGATGGAAAACCCCTATGCGATGGAATTATGTCCAAAGGCAATGCTAAGGGTCCTTATTTTCCTGACTTATTATACTTTGTCGATCCAAATATTGAATCGGAAGACATGCAAACAATTGTTAATACGTCCCATAATGCTGTTCTTGCAATGGGCATGAATATTGGTGCTTCACACACAGAATTAAGAATCATGGATGGTAATCCATATATCATTGAAACAACTTGCAGGCCCGGAGCAGGGGGAATGTTTTTTTATCTTTTTGAAAAATCAATGGGTTTAGAGTTTTACAGAATATATTACTTAACATACCTTTACCAAGATGCTAATGTTTTATTGGATTTAATTAATAAGCCAGTTAAATACAGTGATAAGTACTATTTTCTTTATAACATACCTTACCCCATAAAAGGGATAATTAAGGAAATAAATGGTGTTGACGAATTAAAAAAGCAGAAGGATGTTTTACAAGCTATGTGTTTTAAAGATAAAGGCAGTGTAATTTATGAATCGGATATGAACGCAGAGTACCTATGCTGGATTCTTGGTGAGGCAGATATTAGTATTGGGAAAAATGACATACATAATTATGTTAAGAAATTTGATAATGCACTTGAGGTCATTGTTTAGATATTAAAATGAATCTAAATATAAAATTTTGGAATAAAAATTTTCTTTTGATCTGTTTAGCCACCTGTCTCTTATACACATCT
>JACSRR010000040.1 GCA_014879635.1 Ignavibacteriaceae bacterium
GCACTGCAGGAACCATAGTGTGCGGCTATAGCAATTGAATTTTCTTTGTTAAATCTGTAAATAAAGCGCAGCAGTAAAAATGCCAGAAGTGTAATGAACGGACCCAGGATCAATGTACCGGCAGCAGGATAAAGTACAGTATTTAAACCTGTTGTATGAAGTTCAATACCCCCCTTAATTCCAATTGCCAGCAGTAAATAAATGCTGATTGTATTATAAAAATCATCCGGTATTTTCAGGTCAGATTTTACGATCTGAGCTAATACACCCAGGATGAAAAATAATATTACAGGATCAAGTAAATGCATTTATTTAATTAATATTCGCCAAAGTTATGCATAATACTATTAATATTAAATACTTTATTAACAATTATCTTTTGTTAACGGTAAAATTATACCTAAAATTCTCAATTTATTAATGTTATTTAAAGTATTAACTTAACAGAATCAGATAATTTTACGATGTAAAAATGTTCATAACTTTTGAAGGGCTGGATTTTTCAGGGAAATCAACACAGGCAAAAATGCTGCACGAATACCTTAAAAGCAAGAAGATCAGCTCAGTGCTGCTTAGAGAGCCCGGCGGAACAACTATTTCAGAAAAAGTACGTGAGATAATACTGGACCGCGAACATATAGAAATGACTCCTTTAACTGAGTTTATGCTTTTTTCTGCATCCCGCTCACAGCTGGTTAGCCAGGTAATTAAACCGCATCTAAAAAAAGGATTTGTTGTTATATGTGACAGGTATTACGATTCTTCGACCGCATACCAGTCTTACGGCGGTAAAATGGAACTTAAGCAGGTATTGGAGGTTAATGATATAGCAACCGGAGGCTTAAAACCGGATATGACCATACTGATCGATATTGCCCCCAAAGCTGCGTTTTCCCGCGCAAATTTAAGAGGAAACGCAAAAGACCGAATGGAAAACAAGAACTTAGCGTATTACAATAAGGTATATAAAGGTTTTAAAGATATTGCAAACCGTAATAAAAAAAGATTTGTTGTCATTAAAGGCTCACTTACCATATCAGAGATACATAATTCAATCATAGAAAAAGTAAATAAAAAATTAAAAATCAATTATTAAATCAGGTAATTACAGAGGTTTGAATGGAAATCATTGA
This sequence comes from Ignavibacteriaceae bacterium, assembly GCA_014879635.1. Taxonomy (GTDB): domain Bacteria; phylum Bacteroidota; class Ignavibacteria; order Ignavibacteriales; family Ignavibacteriaceae; genus BA9. The sequence continues at coordinate 1,134 of JACSRR010000040.1, forward strand.
AGTAACCCCTGTTTGACCTGATAGTATAAATTCATATTTTTTCGCAAAGCTACTTATTAATTCATTAAAGGAATCCTCTTGTTCATTTTTTTAACTGTTTATTCTTGCAACGGGGAGACTTCCAAATTTTTAATTGCCTGCATCACCAGCACTTTATTTTTGCAATGGCAAACAGCATCATCCTGAACAGGATAAATCCATGCGAGAACCTTGAAATATTTGTTTCGGCATAGGTCCTCTCTCTGTATACAACCGGCAAATCGATGATTTTAAGGTTTAGTTTGTAAGCTCCAATTAAAGTAAAATTAAAATCAACTGGCTTAGAAACAGGTGCGTACGCATAAAACGCCTGTAAACGACCTTTCAGGTTAAACTTCGGTGTGATATTTTTATCATACGCAGCTACACCCTGAAAACCAGCCTCAAACAATGTCTTTTTGCCTTGCTCAACACCATACGAATAGAAGGTTTTTACGCCGTCTTTATTCGTACCTGCTTTTTTAGTATTTTCAAAAACAACATCATTTAGCACAAATGTCTGACGAAGCGTAGCCCCTCCTAACGAAAGAATCAAGAATTTGGAAGGCTTGTATTCAAGACCTATACCTTCAGAAAGAAAAGCCGGTGCAAAAAGATTAGAAATAATGGGGCGTTTGGTATTTCCAAAATCATAGCCTTTTAATAGCTGAGAAAGTAAGTTGACACCTGCAAAATAATTTAATTTCGGATTAATTTTTTTGGAATACTTCGATTCAGCAAACAGCCTATCTAAGTTTTTACGTGTTTCTTTAGGGAGGTCGCTATAATAGTTGGTAAGTGTTCCGACTTGTATTTGTACATCGTTTGTCCAAACACCTTTGCCTTTTATAAAATCGGCTTTATTGCCGAAAATCCCACCCAACACGATGTTGTTTACACCACCACCTTGCCAGTTCGACGAAAAGAGTGAACCACTGGCATTTGCACCTAGCTGTGTGGTGCGTGTCCAATAACCATATTTTAGTGAATCTTCTTTATTCGTTAAAACAGGTTTTTGAGCAAAAGTAGCTACCGAAAAAACGGAGAGTATTACTA
>JACSRR010000453.1 GCA_014879635.1 Ignavibacteriaceae bacterium
TATCTTAAACACTGATTTTCAATATCCTCAGCCCTTTATAGCTTACAATGCCGCAATACCCGCAGCATCTACTTCCCTTTCACTCAGATTAATTTACGGGTTTTAAGGCATGAAATTAAATAGGATTGTATCTCTAAGTTTTTTTATGCTTTTTTTGACAAGTTATTGCGAATTAACTGCTCAAACTTCATCGCTCAGTCCGGGTGTTCAAGCTGTTATGTTCTCAAAAATTTTTAATTATGTTAAATCAATACCGGAAATCGGAAATCAAATTGTTTTGGTTGTTCATGATAGAAATTCGTCTAAATACAAAGATGTTGTAGAAGCATTCACTAACGAAAAAATTAAGACTGCAACAATTTTATTAGAAGAAGTGCCAAATGTGATTTCTAATTTCCGCATCATTTATTTTGCCGAAGGAACAAGACCGGTTCAATTAAAAAATATTCTGATAACTAACAAAATTTTGATTATATCCGCAGACCCAACCCTGGTATCCGGCGGAGAGGCTGCTATTTCTGTTGGTGCCGAAAACAATAAAACAACAATATACCTAAATACAAAAGTACTAAATGAAACATCACATGAAGTTTCGCCTGCTTTAATTAATATCTCGAAGTTATTCAAATGAAACTATTAAATTTCACTAAAACAGTTCCGCTAAGAGTTAAGATAATTATACTTTCAACAGGTTTAGTCGCTTTTGTTTCAATTCTGCTTTTTTTTGTTCAAAATGGAATTGCTTACAAAATATCTTATGAACAAGAAGAGATCAAAGCAACCACTGTTGCAAATCTGACTTCTTACAATTTGAGGGCGGCTTTAGATTTTGAATTAACAGATGAAATCGAAAATATTTGCAGACCCACTCTAGAGCTCGGTGATATTGAGTTTATAATAATAAAAAATGCTGCTAACGAAGTGGTTTTCAGTTCAAACTCAGATATTGCAATTAAAAATGGGCTTTCGGATTTACAAAATAGGATCACTTATTCTAAAGACCGCCGCCATTTAGCAGTTAATTCAACAATTTACGCTTATGACCGTAAAGTAGGTGAAATTACATTGGGATATTCTCTTTCAAATATGATTGATAGTCTCGATGATTTCAGATGGAAAGCGGCATTGATTTCCGGAGTTTGTCTTTTCTTGGGATTTATAGGTTCTATTTTTGCGAGCCGGATTATCTCTAAACCGGTAACAAAGTTGTTAAATTCTTTTCAAAAAGTTGCCGAAGGTGACCTTTCGGTCAAGATTGACACAGATTCTGAAGATGAGTTCGGTAAACTTTCACGCGGTTTTAACCAAATGGTTGATGCACTTAAATTTGCTACCGATGAGATAAGTGAGTCAAACGCAGCGCTAATCAATGAAATTGAACAGAAAAAACTTGTTGAAGAAAACCTACGTAAACTTACTCAAGCTGTTATTCAATCTCCCGTCTCAATTATGATTACTTCAATAGATAAAATAATTGAATATGTTAATCCACGGTTTTTAGAGTATATGAAAATTACGGAAAGTGAGATTATAGGAAAAAAATCAGAATTTTTAACCCGCTGCGAGAAAGATCCTACTCTTTATAATTACCTTGCTGAAACTGTAATGAGCGGTAAAGTTTGGAAGGGTGAATTTGAGGATGAATTACCTGACGGTAGAAAATCATGGGAATTTGTTTCTATTTCCGGAATTAAAAATGATGATGATAAAATAATAATTATAAAAAAAGCACTACAATCATGAAAATGATTAAGTGCTTTTTTATTTTTGTACGAGAGATGGGATTTGAACCCACACGACCTTAAGGTCACTGCCCCCTCAAGACAGCGCGTCTGCCAGTTTCGCCACTCCCGTAAAGAATTTATTTATTTAAAAGTCTGTCAATAACATCGACATTCACTTTCCATCTTCCGAAATTATCTTCATCATAAGGTCTAGAACCATGGTAATCAGAACCACCAGTTGCAATTAGTTTATTTTCTATACACCAACGTCTCCAATACCTGATATGATGTTCATTATGAGATGGGTGAAGTACTTCAATTCCATCTAAACCATTTTTTATCATAAATCGCATTTCTTCTTTAGTGACATATTTGTTTGGGTGAGCAACAACAGTTTTGCCACCTGCTTCATGTACAAGTCTGATAGCATCTACAATGTCAAATTTTTCTTTACCTTCA
>JACSRR010000312.1 GCA_014879635.1 Ignavibacteriaceae bacterium
GGGGCATACTATTGAATTAAAAAAGAAATATTTAAAAACTCCTAAAAATTGTGTAATTTTGCAAGTTATATTTTTTTTATTCTTTAACATGCCCTCAAAAGAAGATACTATCACTGCTATAATTACTCCTAACGGGACCGGTGCGGTTTCGTTGATAAGGGTAAGCGGTACTGATGCAATTGAAAAAGTTGCCGGTATTTTTAGAGGGAAACAGCCATTAATGAATACTAATTCACATACAATTCATTATGGAAAGATAGTAAACAAGAATAATGAAGTTATTGACGATGTTTTGGTTTCTATATTTAAAGAGCCAAATTCATATACAGGGGAAAATACAGTTGAAATTAGTTTCCACGGTAATCCGCTACTCGCAAAAAAAATTTCCGAAAGTATTTATGAATTGAACATCAGGCAGGCTGAGCCGGGTGAGTTTACAAAAAGAGCTTTTTTAAATGGGAAAATTGATCTCTCTCAAGCCGAAGCTGTTATGGATTTGATTACCTCCCGAACTGATGTTTCTTTGAAGGGAGCTCGTAATCAACTTGATGGCTTACTCTCTTCAAAGGTTAATTCTCTAAGACAATCGTTAATTGATACTTCTTCTTTGGTTGAGTTAGAATTAGACTTTGCAGAAGAGGATTTAGAATTTGTGCCCAACAAAACTTTAATTGAAAAAATTAGTCTTATTATTTATGAACTCACTTTATTGATAACTTCATTCCGCTTCGGTAAATTAGCGAAAGACGGAATTAATGTTGCCTTAGCCGGTTTGCCAAATGCTGGTAAGTCATCTCTTTTAAACTACTTAGTTAAAGAATATAGAGCAATTGTTAGTTCTATTCCGGGTACTACTCGCGATATAATCAGGGAAGAGGTTTCTATTGACGGTATTTTATATACCTTTTTTGATACAGCCGGAATTAGAGAAACAGTTGATGAAATAGAAATTGAAGGGGTAAAAAGAAGTCGCGATACTATAAAAAATTCTGATTTAGTTGTATTTATATCTGATACTGAAAGGGGAATTGATAAGAAACTACTAAATGAAATTGTACAACTTGCTGGTACTTCTAAAGTAATAAAGTTAATTAATAAGATAGATTTAGATTTCAAAACTAATTCTGAAGCAGATATTTATATTTCCGCAAAGACAGGTCAGGGTATTCAATCGCTTTTCGATTTATTAAGGGCTAAGGCATTAAATGAAGCCATTTTTACAGAAAAATCTGCGATAGTTACATCTGTTCGTCATCTTAATTGTCTAAAAAGAGCATTATCATATCTTGAAGATTCGCGAAACGCTGCTATGATGAATTTGAGCGGAGAGTTTATTTCGGCTGATTTAAGAAATGCAGAGAATGCTTTATCTGAAATAGTAGGTGAAATTTCTGAGGATGATGTATTAAATAACATCTTTATGAATTTTTGTATAGGTAAATAAAATTGTTTCACGTGAAACTTTTTACACTAACTTTTTAATTTAAATTTTATATAAAGGCAAATAGGTTTGTCAAGGTTAATTTGTTTCACGTGAAACGAAACAGGATTTATGAAAAGATTTGATGTTTTAGTTATAGGCGGCGGTCATGCCGGAATAGAAGCAGTATGTGCAGCCGGTAAAATGGGATGCACAGCCGGATTGGTAACTATGGATAAGAAGGCAACCGGAAGAATGTCGTGTAACCCGGCTATTGGTGGAACTGCTAAAGGGCATTTGGTGAGAGAGATTGACGCACTTGGCGGTGTTATGGGAGAGATTGCAGATAAATCGGGAATTCAATTTAGAATGTTAAACCGGTCTAAAGGTCCCGCAGTATGGTCTCCGAGAAGTCAAAATGATAGAGATATTTATTCTGAAATAGCTTTTCAAACTGTTGAAAGTACACCTAATGTTACTATTGTTGAAGAATCGGTATTTGATATTGTTATTGAGGGAGAGAAGGTAAAGGGAATAATTACAGGAACAGGGGAGTTTATAGAAGCTAAAACCGTAGTTCTTTGTTCCGGTACATTTCTGAACGGATTAATGCATACAGGTTTAAATGCCGTATCAGGGGGTAGATTCGGAGAAAAACCGGCTACAGGTGTAACAGAATCTTTACTAAAAGCCGGCTTTGAATCCGGAAGACTTAAAACGGGAACTCCTCCAAGATTACACAAAGATTCAATTAATTGGGGTATTTTAGATGAACAACCGGGTGATGATGACCCGCAGCCGTTTTCGCATAGAACTATTAAAACAAATTTTCCCTATCTCCCGCAAGTAAGTTGCTATTTGACTTATACAGATACCTCAGTGCACAAAATTTTGGCAACCGGATTTGACCGTTCGCCAATGTTCACGGGCTTAATTCAAGGTACAGGTCCCAGATATTGCCCCTCAATTGAGGATAAAATTGTTCGCTTTGCAGAGAAAGAAAAGCACCAGTTGTTTTTAGAGCCTGAAGGATTAAACACAGATTTAATTTATGTTAACGGATTTTCAACTTCTTTACCAGCTGAAGTTCAACTTAAAGCTCTAAAAAGTATAAAGGGTCTTGAGGATGTAAATATGATTAGACCGGGTTATGCGGTTGAATATGACTACTTTCCGCCTCATCAAGTTGATCTTACATTAGAAACAAAATTAACCGGGGGATTGTACTTTGCAGGTCAAATTAACGGTACTTCCGGATATGAAGAGGCAGCTGCACAAGGCTTGATTGCGGGAATAAACGCAGCGTTGAAAGTACAAAACAAACCCGATTTTGTTCTTAAAAGAAGCGAAGCTTACATAGGTGTGTTAATAGATGATTTAGTGGGTAAATCAACAAACGAACCCTACAGAATGTTTACTTCTAGGGCAGAACACAGATTGTTGTTAAGATCAGACAACGCAGATAGAAGATTATCTAAATACGGATATGAATTTGGTCTAATTTCAAAACAGGAATTAAAGGAAATAGATGAAAAGATTTCACAGATAAAAAAGGGAATTTTAATATCATCTACAACTAAAATTTCGGCTGAGGTGATTAATCCGTATCTAAAAAAAATTGATTCGTCAGAAATTCAATTTTCTGAAACGATAGAGAAACTTATAAAACGACCGGAAATTAGAATTAAAGAGATAAAAGAGTATTTACCTGCCGGTGTAATTTCTGAGTATAACGGAATTTTTAACGATGAAGAATTGTCAATCTTAATTGAAAACGAGATAAAATACGAAGGCTATATTAAAAGACAATATGAATTAGTCGAAAAAATGGAAAAATACGAAGAGAAAATTATTCCGGTAAAATTAGATTATTCAAAAATTAGAGCTCTATCAACCGAAGGGCGAGAAAAACTTAATAGAGTAAAACCGAGATCGATTGGTCAGGCTTCACGAATAAGCGGAGTTACACCTTCAGACATTTCGGTATTATTAGTGTATCTAAACAAATGATTGAAAACCAACTTAGGGAAATAATGGAATTTAACGACGAAGTATTTTTAAGACAACTAACCACTTTCTTCTTTGAAAACGAAATTGTTCCGAATGAAAACATTTTAGACAGATTAACTTCTTATGCAGAATTATTAGTTCAAAAGAATAAAGTAGTAAATTTAATTTCGCGTAAAGATGTTGAACATCTTGCTGAAAATCATATTTTTATTTCGGCGTACATTGCTAAATTTATACCGGAAAAGTGCTCAACTTTTATTGATATAGGTACCGGCGGTGGTTTACCCGGTATTCCGGTATCAATTATGAAACCCGAAATGAAAGGAATATTAGTTGATTCAATTAGTAAAAAAATTATTGCCGTTGGTGAATTTATAGACAAACTAATGCTTAGCAATGTAAAGACAGAAAATGATAGAGTTGAACAACCGGAATTCATTATGAAATATTACAACCATTTTGATCTTGCTTTGAGTAGAGGAACTGTTCCGCTTGATACCTTAGTAAAATATGCTTTACCGGTTGTTAAACAAAAATCGTTTATAATGAGTATTAAGGGTGGAAATATAAACGTTGAAATAGATAAAATGAACGAGAACTTTAACCATATAGTTAAAAAATGCACGGTTTTTGAATTAAATTATAAACCGACTAACATCAAGAATATCAAAGAGAAAAAACTTGTGCTTTTGGAGATAAATAAATGAACATAGGCGGAAAAAACGAAGACCTATTTAAAGAAATTGCAAACTTAGCAACAGAACAGAGAAACCCCGCATCAATGGAAATTGACGCTAAATCAATTGAAGAGATACTTCATATAATAAATAATGAGGATAAAAAAGTTCCGTTAGCTGTTGAAGTAGAAATTCCGTATATAACAAAAGCAGTTGAGCACATTGTTCACGCACTTAAAAACGGCGGCAGACTACTTTATTTTGGGGCGGGAACAAGCGGTAGAATAGGTGTTGTTGATGCCTCTGAATGCCCTCCTACATTTGGTACGCCTTTCGGTCAAATTGAAGGGTATATTGCCGGAGGAAAGGAAGCAATGTTTAGAGCACAGGAGGGAGCAGAAGATTTAGAGGAAAACGGTGCTAACGATGTTATTGCGGCAGGCACCACAAATAAGGATGTAGTATGCGGTATTGCCGCTTCACGCAGAACTCCTTATGTTATCGGTGCAGTTAAAAAAGCCAAAGAATTGGGAGCCGTAACTATTTATGTAACATGTACGCCGAGAGAATCTTTTAATATAGAGGGTGTTGATGTTTCAATATGCCCTTATGTTGGTCCCGAAGTTGTAATGGGTTCAACAAGAATGAAAAGCGGAACGGCACAGAAATTGGTTTTAAATATGTTAACCACAACTGCAATGATTAGAATGGGAAAAATCTATGAAAATATGATGATAGATCTTCAAATGACTAATAAAAAATTGGTAGAAAGAGCGAAAAGAGTTGTCATGACTATTACCGGGCTAACCTATGATGAAGCAACAAAATATTTAGCAGAAGCAGGCGGTCATGTTAAAACAGCAATTGTTATGATTAAAGGGGGAGTAACGGTAGAAGAAGCAAAAAGAAGATTAGATTTAGCTGATGGCTTTGTTAGAAATGCGATTGAACTTAATAAATAATTTTCTTCTTTCATTAATAATAATATTACTTTGCTACAGTAGAAGTTTTTCGCAAAACTATGACGAAGTCAGGTTCTTCAAAGACGGTTCAAACTATTACAGCTCAATTTTCAAAATAAATCCTTCAAATGCAAAAAATTATGTATTCTCAGCTGGAGCAATAACCGGTTCACTTCTTTTAGATTCTCAAATCAAAAATTTTGTTAATCAAAACAGAAACGGTGTTTACGACATAGTTTTTGGTTTTGAAAAAAGAATGCCGGAAGCTCTCTTTACCTCTTCACTTCTACTCTATTTACACGGATCAGTTTACGATAATAACAAAAACAGAGACTTAGGTTTTAGGTTAGCAGAGTCGATGTTTTTTTCAGGTACTATAACAACACTGATTAAAATGATTTCGGGAAGAACAAGGGCTTACGCAACAAATGACCCTTATGAATTTTCATTTTTTGAAATTGATTGGGAAAGAACATCTTTTCCGAGCGGGCACGCTACAATAGGCTTTGCATTTTCAACCGTTATGGCTAATGAAACTGAAAGTGTAACAGGCAAAGTATTATGGTACACTTTGGCTGGTGTTATAGCTTTCTCAAGAGTTTACAATGAAGATCACTGGTTTTCAGATATAGTTTTCGGTAGTTTAATTGGTTATTTTACCGGTCAATTTTTTTCTAAACCGGGAGAAAAAAGTGATGAAACAATTATTCCCCCTATCTCCTTTACAATTCCTTTCTGATAAAAATAGAATATGACTCAAGATCTCTTAATAAAACTAATAACCGAAAACAAAACAATTAAAAATGTATTTAAAACTTTTAAAAACTCCGGTAATACAGTATTAAATACAACAATCCCTGACGGTTCTTCACTCACATTAGCATTGTTTGGTTTAATAGAACAATTTGATAAAATAGTACTTCTCTTACCGGATACCAAAACAATAAATGAAGTTTTTGTTGAGCTAAAATTAATTGACTTAAAGTGCGATATAATTAAAATAACTGATTATTCTGTAGATAATATTCAAGAAAAATTAAACAATATATCAAAGTCGAAAAAGTTTGTTCTATTAGCTTCATACAGGATTTTACTCACAAAATTCCCGCCAAAAGATACTATTGAAGAATACAGTAGTAAAATAGAAACAGGGGGTAAGACTTCGTTCAATTCACTGATTTCATTGCTTGAAGGATACAATTACCGAAAAGATAAATTCGTTGAAGAAAAGGGGGTTTACTCACAAAGAGGATCAATTGTTGACTTTTGGTCGTTTAGTGATTCAAATCCGGTTAGAATAGAATTTGACGGCGATTTTATCGAATCTCTGCGTTATTTTAATCCTGAAAATCAAAGATCCATCCAAAAAGCTAACGAAGTATATATTTCGGGCAACATAATAGACGAAGCAGATGATGAGGGAGTGTTTTCTTCGGATGTATTCGATTATATTGAAGAAGCATTGATAATAGGTTCTAAATTTGAGTTAGCTAACACTGACTTTTCAGAGTTAGAAAAAAAAGTTGAAGAGAACTTAACCAAAACAGAAGAAGTTGTTGATGAAAACGCCTTTTTAGATGAATTTCCTGAACCGGCATTTGAAAGCAATACAACAAAGAAATCACCGTCAAAGAAAATTGATTTTGAAAAAATGACCGGTAGAAACGGAACAATGTGGATGTTGATGCACGATCTCCACAGTCCTAAAGAGATTGTTGATTTAAAAATCTCTCAAGCGCCTGTTATAAACGGAAATTTTGATATACTGTTTAATACGCTTAAAGACTACCTGAAAAACGGTTATGAAATTATGATTGCCGCAGAAAATGAGATACAAAGAGGCAGATTAAGCGAACTAATTTCGGAAAAAGAAGGGTTTTTTGAGGAAAAAATAGACGCCGGTAAACTGAAATTTATAACTTCGCCAATTAGAGAGGGATTTTTCTTAAAAGAAAACAAAACTCTTGTTTTAAGCGATTACCAAATTTTTGGGAAACCATACAGAACAAAAGTTATTTCAGATAAAAAACTAAAAAAAGCAAGAAAAAATGAATTTACGGCAATTAATCCGGGTGATTTTGTAGTCCATGAAGAGTTTGGAATTGCAAAATATGCCGGACTTGCAAACATTACAATCGGTGAAGCCGTACAAGAAAGTATGAAGCTTTTATACGATGCCGGTAGCGTTGTATATGTAAATCTTAATTTTTTACATTTAGTGAAAAAGTATTCTTCAAAAGAGGGAACAGAACCCAAACTTGCTACACTTGGTACAAATACATGGGCTAATACTAAATCAAAAACTAAAAAGAAAATACGGGAACTCGCAAAAGATTTAATAAAACTTTATGCCGAAAGGAAAAATTCTGAGGGATATGCTTTCAGTCAAGATACAATTTGGCAAAGAGAATTAGAAGCATCTTTTATTTATGAAGATACACCTGACCAAGCAAAAGTTACCGAAGATGTAAAAAAGGATATGGAATCTCGCGCACCTATGGATAGATTAGTTTGCGGCGATGTTGGGTTTGGTAAAACCGAAATTGCAGTAAGAGCGGCATTTAAAGCTGTGATGAACGCTAAACAAGCGGCGGTATTAGTACCTACAACTATTTTGGCTGAGCAGCATTTTAATACTTTCAAAGACCGGCTTTCAATGTTTCCTGTCAAGGTTGAGGTGTTATCACGATTTCAATCTAAAGTAAATCAAACGGCAATAGTAAACAAATTAAAAAAAGGCGAAGTAGATATTGTTATAGGAACTCACCGTCTTATATCTAAGGATGTAGGGTTCAAAGATTTAGGTATTTTGATTATTGATGAAGAACATAGATTTGGGGTTAAAGCAAAAGAAAAATTGCGTTCCTTCAAAGCCAATGTTGACACTTTAACACTTACAGCTACTCCGATACCTAGAACACTAAATTTTTCGTTACACGGTGCCAGAGATTTATCAATAATAGCTACTCCACCACCAAACAGACAACCAATTTACACAAAGGTTGAACTTTTCGATATTCTCAAAATTCGCGAATATTTGCTGTTTGAATTAAATAGAAAGGGACAAGTTTATATTGTACATGACAGAATTCATTCTATTGATAAGTTTGCCGCTAATATAACAAAATATGTACCGGAAGTTAGAATAGGGATTGCACACGGGCAAATGAGTCCAAACAAACTTGAAGAAATAATTCACAATTTTCAAAACAGGCACTTTAATGTTCTTCTTTCTACAAAAATAATTGAATCAGGAATTGATATTCCTAATGTGAACACTATAATAATTAACAGGGCAGACAGGTTTGGTTTAGCAGAACTACATCAATTAAGAGGAAGGGTAGGCAGATCGGATAGACAAGCTTACGCTTACTTTTTAGTGCCGTCATTAGAGGGTCTGAAAAAAGCAACACTTAGAAGATTAAAAGCTATAGAAGAATATACAGAACTCGGCAGCGGGTTCAGCATTTCAATGAGAGATTTGGAAATTAGAGGTGCGGGAAATCTTCTCGGAACTGAACAAAGCGGCTTTATAAACGATGTCGGTTTTGATTTGTATATGAAATTAGTGAGTGAAGCAGTTGAAGAATTAAAGAGAACTGAATTTGCAAACTTATTCAAAGATTCAGAAAACTCAAATATTCAAGTTGAAACAGCGGTAGATACTTTTTTTGAAATAGGAATACCGCCAACATTTATGCCAGATCAATCAGACCGGCTTCATTTTTATACTTCGCTTCAAAATGTTAAAACATTGGGTGAACTAAATGAACTTAGAGAAGAATTGAGAGACCGGTTCGGGATGCTACCTATTATAACGCAAAGGTTACTCGCAGTATCTATGTTAAGACTTTATGCTTCAAATTCCTATTTTGAGCGTGTTGCGATTACAAGAAAAAACGCTGTTTTTGTTCTTCCCGGTTCATCAAACGAATTTTTCTATACACAGTATTTCACAAAATTAATCAAGCATATTTCGAACAATTATCAACAAAGAATTGAATTTGTTCAACAAAAAGAAAATATGAAATTGGTAATGAAAATTGAATCTGAAATGCCGGAAAAAATACTTTCTCAATTAATAGATTTTTGCAAAGATATAATAAGCCTTTATGATACTCGCAAAAAAACCTTAATTGAGAGCGAAAGCGAAGTTTTAGTCTGACTTTTTCTTAATTCTAAAATCGAAGCCGAGAATAAAACCTGTTAATACTCCGTAACCTGTGCTAAAATAAGGATTACTTTGTATTGCACAAGTTCCGTTATAACAGCCAATAAAATAATAATAGGAATAACCTGCTATACCACCCAGTAGTATATACAGTATTAGTTTGTATTTTTTGAAAAATGTAGTCATCATAAATATTTAGATTCACTTAAAAGAAAAAAGATTCACAAAAAATGTGTGATTTATTTTTTCTGAGTGATTGGTTAAAGTACTCTAGAATAACGGCGGTATTACAAAACCGGTAAAGACGCAGAGCAATTAGTATATATATGTCTTTACCCAACCCAAAATTTAATACACCTAAATTCTACTTTAGAAGTGGTTTCAAATACCTTGCCGTATGAGAGATTTTGTTTTTAACAATATGTTCGGGTGACCCTGTTACAACAATTTCTCCACCGTAAATACCTGCTTCGGGACCTAAATCGATGATATAATCGGCACATTTAATAACATCCAAATTATGTTCGATAATCAAAACAGAGTTACCTGATTCAATTAAAATATTAAAACACATAAGAAGTTTAGCAATATCGTCAAAATGAAGTCCGGTAGTGGGTTCATCAAATATAAAAAGCGTTTTGTTTCTATCACGGCTATGAGAAAGATGAGAAGCCAATTTAATTCGTTGTGCTTCTCCCCCTGAAAGAGTATTTGCAGGTTGACCAAGTTTAATATAATCTAATCCAACATCGGCAAGAATTTTGAGAGGTTTAGAAACCTTTGGAATACCGTCAAAATGGTGAATAGCTTCAGCCACTGTCATATTTAATACATCAACTAAGTTTTTACCTCTGAAGGTGATTTCGCGGATTTCTTTTTTAAACCGTGAACCGCCACACTCTTCGCATTCTAAATAAACATCGGCAAGAAACTGCATTTCAACAGTGATAAACCCTTCACCCTGACAGGTTTCACATCTGCCGCCGGGAACATTAAATGAGAAATAACCGGGTTTAAAACCTTTAGCTACTGATTGAGAAGTACTTGCAAAGAGGTCACGGATATGTTCAAAAGCCTTGATATAACTTATCGGATTAGAGCGTGGAGTTTTTCCTATAGGAGATTGGTTAACTATTTCGATAGCATCTAACATCTGATAACCGGATATAGAGTCAAAATTAGGGGAAGTAATTTTAAAACTCCCTAATTTTGAAGCAATACCGTTATAAATAATATTGTGAACTAAAGTACTTTTTCCCGATCCGCTTACGCCGGTTACAACAACTAAGGCGTTTAACGGAAATGAAACTGTAATATTTTTGAGATTGTTTTCTCTTGCCCCTGTAACTTCTACATAACTTCCAAAATTTGTTCTTCTTTGTTTAGGGAGTGGAATAGATAGTTTACCGGAAAGATATTTACCTGTTAAAGATTTAGGGTTCTTTTTGATATCTTTATAAGTTTGAACTGCAATAATCTCACCTCCAAAATTACCGGCTTTAGGACCCATATCAACAATTAGATCAGCATTTGCCATCATATCAGGGTCATGTTCTACAACTAACACAGTATTTCCAATATCGCGGAGATTTTTTAATATACCAATCAATTTTTCATTATCACGGGAATGTAAGCCAATAGAAGGTTCGTCAAGTACATATAATGTGCCAACTAAAGCAGAACCTAATGCCGTTGCCAGGTTAATTCTTTGTGACTCGCCGCCTGAAAGAGTTGAGCTTAATCTATCGAGAGTTAAATAACCTAAACCAACATCGTTTAAAAATGTGAGTCTTTTGATTATTTCTTTGAGTACTCGGTCAGCAACAAGAGTATCATAATCAGAAATCTTTAAATCAGTAAAAAAAGTAAGAATTTCTGACATAGGCATAACAACAACTTCAGAAATAGATTTTTCACTAATTTTAACCTGTAAAACCTCTCTTCTTAAGCGGGTACCCTTGCAGGCGGTGCATGTAGTTAGACCTCTGTATCTTGAAAGATAAATACGCACATTCATTTTGTAAGTTTGGCTTTCTAATTCTGCAAAGAAACGATCAAGACCAATAAACTGGGTATTCCCCTTTTTAATAAAATCAATTTCATCAGCAGATAATTCAAAATATGGAATGTTAACCGAAATTTTTTGATTCTGTAGGGCTCTTATTAATTCTCTATGATGATGAGAATAACTTGGAGTGCTCCAAGGATGAATAGCACCCTGAAGTATTGAAAGTTTTGGATTAGGGACAATTAAGCGCATATCAAACCCGTAGCTTTTACCAAATCCTTGGCAAACGGGGCAGGCTCCAAAAGGGTTATTAAAGGAAAAAAATCTTGGCTCCGGTTCTTCGTATCGTATTCCGCAACACTCATAGTACTTATTAAAATCGCTTATTTTACTTGAGTCAGCGTCAATAATTCTTAATCTGTTTTCCCCTTCTTTAAAAGTCATTTCAATGGAATCGGAAAGTTTTTCACGCATCTCTCCTTTTCTAATTTTGAACCGCTCGGTTACAACGGTTATATCCTTTTTTGAACGGGGTAGTTTGTAAGTTTCGTTAACATCGTTGAGTTTTCCGCCGGAGAAAAAACGGATAAAGCCTCGTTTCTTAATTAAATCAATTTCTTCAGCAACTGATTTAGATTCATGATCATGAAGAGGAAATCCAAGATAATATTTCCCATCCTCACCTAAAGATTCTAAATGATCAATAATGGTAGTTGTAGAAGCCTTTTGAACAATATTACCGCAATTGTAACAATAAGTCTTACCAATTCTAGCAAAAAGAAGTCGCAGATAATCATAAACCTCAGTAGTTGTGCCTACTGTAGAGCGAGTGTTTTTGGAAATTGTTTTCTGTTCAATTGCTACAGCGGGACTAATACCGGTAATCAAATCAACATCAGGTTTATTGATTCTTTCTAAAAACTGTCTTGCGTAAGAAGAGAGGCTTTC
The DNA here is from genome assembly GCA_014879635.1 of Ignavibacteriaceae bacterium. Classification (GTDB taxonomy): domain Bacteria; phylum Bacteroidota; class Ignavibacteria; order Ignavibacteriales; family Ignavibacteriaceae; genus BA9. Next base: position 12,197 of record JACSRR010000312.1, read on the forward strand.
AACATAGCGGCGTTGCCCTTCGGCATAAATAGTATCAAAAACCAAACTTGATTTTCCTGAACCGCTCACTCCGGTAAATACGATTAATTTTCCGTTAGGCAGTTCTAAATCAAGATTTTTTAGATTGTGCTCCCTTGCACCCCTAACCACAATTTTATTATTTGAAGATGACATATTCCGGTATTTCTCTGTTGAGAATAATTATAAATTTTGCAACCTTTAAATTTGCTTTCTTTACAATAAGAAACAAATAAAAAATCAGAACGGGTTCATTTATAGTGGCAAAAAATGGCTTATTGCGGCTTATTGGATTTTTCGGTGACAAAAAATAATTAAAAAAAGATACAGCCCTGTTGTCTCCCCGCTTAATTAAATTTAATTGGTTTTCTTTTCGTAAATCAAGAGCATGTAAATGACTTCGT
>JACSRR010000039.1 GCA_014879635.1 Ignavibacteriaceae bacterium
GTTTTGAAATAAAAATTTTTAAATCTCCACTAAACAATGTTTATAAAAAAAATGGTGTAATATTTTAATTAAAGGAGCTAACATGAAAAATCTTTTATTAATTTGTTTTATTTTGATTTCCGGAGCAATGATTGCTCAAGAACAGGGGGGTATGCGCGGTACCGTAGTAGATAAATCAACCAAGCAACCATTACAGGGGGTAAATGTAATTGTACTAAATACCGACATTGGAGCATCAACCGGAATTGACGGAGAGTTTTTAATTAAAGGGATTCCCGAAGATGTTTACAGGCTTAAAATTTCTTATATAGGCTTTCAAACTACTTATGTTACTGATGTTAGGGTAGTTAGAGATAAAATTACACAAGTTAGAGAAACCGAACTTGTTTATTCAGTGATCGAAAGTGAGGAAGTAACAGTTGATGCGTCAAAATCGATTATTGACTTAGATGCTACTGTGACAAGTTTTATTTATAATAGGGAAGAAATTAGAAGAAGCCCCGGAGCAGGAGGGGATGTAATGCGGGCAATAGAAATTTTGCCGGGCGTTTCTTCAGCAGGTGGTGAGTTTACGGCATTTTCGGTGAGGGGCGGTAGTCCAAAAGATAATATTATCTTGGTTGATAACATACCTACAGATAGAATTGCCCACTTTGAGGGGGGAAGTGAAGACCAGTTTGATTTGGGAGGGAGATTTAGCATTTTTACCCCGGGTATTATTGACGAAGCAGGGTTTTTACCGGGTGGTTTTAATGCTGCTTTCGGCGGTAAAAGTGCCTCATTAATCCAATTAAAAATAAAAGAGGGGGATAGAAATAATACTACCGTTAACGGCACTTACGATATCATTGGCTGGGAATTTAATTTCGATGGTCCTTCTAAGATTATTCCGAATACTTCCTTTCTTTTTTCGGCAAGGCACCAAGATTTTAAAAATATATTAAATCTCACAGGTCAAAAAGAGCTTGGTCACCCTTCTTTTACGGATGTCATTCTTAAAACAACGAGTTATATTTCAAAAGAGCATAAACTTTCTTTACTTGGCATTTATTCGCCCGAGAGGTTTATTAGAAATATCGACAATGTTTTTGAATCCGAAAACCTTTATGAAACCGAATTAACTGATTTAAATGAAACAAAATATTTATTTGGCGGAAATTGGAGGTTCTTAACTTCAAACAGCAGCTTCTTAAATACAACTTTTTATTTTAGGCAGATGGAAAGAGATGCTAAGGTTGGAAGAGCTTATACCGACCCCCAAAACGGAATAACTCCAAATAAAGAGAGAACCCCTCAAAGATTTAATCTTTATATTGATGAAGGTGAAAAGGAATATGGTGTTAAAACTGCTTTTAGTCTAAATATTTCACCGGTTTGGAAACTGAATTTAGGGGCGGAGTATTCCAATTTGGGAGTGAGAATAAATAGATATGCAGAAGGTGTGGATACATTCTATACCTTTTCGCCTTCGGATTTTAGGTCAGATACCTCAAAAAAATATGTAGTTATCGGACCGGAACAATATAATTACAATGCTTCACCTTCGGCTAATTATTTAGTTAATTATCTAGAATTAACTCACAACTTAGCTTATAACTTCATAATTAACGGAGGAATAAGACATGAATACAACGGGTTTTCGGAAACGAATAATTTTTCACCGAGGGCTTCTTTAGCATATCTGTTTTCGGATAAATTAAAACTTAATGCCGCTTTCGGTTTTTACTATCAAAATCCTGACCCTCGAATAATTACATTTAATCCGCAAAACCTAAGCCTTGAACCGGAAAAATCGATTCACTATATTTTAGGATTAACAGCATATTTGGCTAATGATTTAAAATTTACTGCCGAGACATATTACAAAGACTACTCAAATTTAATAGTTAGGCAAGATAGGGCTTCAACATTAAGAAAAAACTTAGGAGAAGGTTGGGCTGCCGGAATAGATTTCGGTTTAGTTAAGAAATTGACGGATAAGTGGTACGGTCAGATTAATTACTCATTTGCCGGGTCACAAAGGAAAGACGGTTCAACGGCAGAATATTACAATGCAGATTTCAATATACCGCATACATTTAACTTATTGTTCGGATATGAATTTAACCTGTCTCTTATACACATCT
>JACSRR010000038.1 GCA_014879635.1 Ignavibacteriaceae bacterium
CATCTATGCCTTTGAAAAAAAATTGAAAGGATTTCACTTGAACGGAAAAGATCTTCAACTAATTTATGTTGAATGTCTCGCAAAACTGTCACAATATCAAGGCTCAAATGCCTATCAAAATTTAAGGAAATTTATAACGGAATATTTTAATTTAAATATTAATCAAATTGTTGTTGCCCCCAGTTCAGAAGTATCTTTTTTCTTTGTAACAGGGATGGAAATGGAATTTTTCTTTAGAAATAGAACAAATAACGGAGCTGAAAATGAGTAATGAAATAACTAGTAAATCAGAAATACTTTTTTTATTTGATATTGAAAACGCAAATCCCAATGGGGACCCTCTTAACGAAAATAGACCAAGATTTGACCCGGAAACCGGCACTGCGTTGGTATCGGATGTTAGATTAAAAAGAACGATTAGAGATTATTGGTTTGAGTACAAAGGATATAACGGTACGGTTGATAAAGATATCTTTGTGAGAGAGCTTCAATATTCAGATGGTGATAAAAGTTTTATTCAAGATGGAAAACGCCGCGCCGGGAACTTTGATAATAATGCAGAAACAATAATAAACAAGTGCATCGATATTAGAATTTTTGGAGGAGTAATACCGCTTAAAGATTCCTCAATAACATATACCGGACCCGTTCAGTTTCAAATGGGCAGATCACTAAACAAGGTTGAGATTATAACTGAGCAGGGTACAGGTGCTTTTGCATCCGCCGATAAAAAGCAGCAAGCTTCATTTAGGACAGAATACAAATTGCCTTATGCTTTGATTGGATTTAACGGAGTCGTAAATGATAAAAGTGCTGCAAAATCAAAAATGACCGTTGAAGACAAAAATGAATTAATTGAAGGAATTTGGGAAGGAACCAAAAATCTTATTTCAAGGTCTAAATTCGGTCAAAAACCCATTTTTCTATTAGTTATTGACTATAAAGATTCCTTTTATTCCGGAGGATTAAGACAGAAACTAGATTTAATATCTGAAATAAATCAAGAATCAATTAGGTCAATTAAAGATTATAAAATTGACATCACAGAGTTAATTAATGATTTATTGAAAGTAAAGGATAAAATTACTTCAGTGTATATAAATATTGATATTAACCTAAGGTTAAATTATAATGGGAGTGATCTAACCTTAAATTCCGGAGTTTACAATAATTTTGATGATCTTCTTCAGAAAAATAATGTTAAACTATGAGACTTCTTATTTTTGATGTTAAAGGTGAGTTTGGCCACTTCAAAAAATTTAATTCTACAAGTTCACCTATGACTTATGTTATACCAACCCCAACTGCCTTACGAGGAATGCTAGGTGCATTAATTGGATTAGGGAGAGAACAGTGTATATCTGAAATTACAAAAGAAAACTCAACTTTTGCTATTCAAGTTGTAGGTAAGATTAAAAAACAAGGATATTCGACAAATTTAATTAATACAAAAGAACATTTTTATAGGATTAAAACAAGAACTCAAGTTAGGTATGAATTATTAGTTAATCCTCATTATAGAATTTACGCAAAATTAAATTCCGGTTTATTCGAATTAGTAAAAGATGTCCTTGAAAAGGAAAAATTTAAATTTTTTCCTTACTTAGGTCTTGCAAATATGACTGCTAAAATTGACAGAGTTGAAGAAGGAGTGTTAATAAATAAAAAGAGCAATGGCCAATATGTAGAAGTTCATACGGCAATTAACTTGAATAATTATGGTAATATTAGTTTTGAACAAGTTGAAAATCAGAGATTATCAACAGCAATTTTACCGTTATCGATTGAACTTGATAACAGCGATAAATTGACCGGAGGCTCTAAGGCTGAAAACGATCTGCCCAAAAATAGAATTACTAAAGAGTATGGTGAAATACTGGTGGAAACAAATGGTAATCCAATAAAAGTTTTGATTGAAGAATATTATGAAGTACCCGGATTTGGAAATATCGTTTTTATCTGATACCGTTTCATATTCCCATCCAAATCAAAAATTAGGTGAACACCTAATAAATACTTCACTTATTATGCAGTATTTTACAGATAAATCCGAAGCCTGAGCGCCCCGCAGAGCCTGCAAACACAGTTTGAGCCCGCTGCGGAAATCATCCTGTCTCTTATACACATCT
>JACSRR010000293.1 GCA_014879635.1 Ignavibacteriaceae bacterium
TTACAAATCATTGTCGATTTATTAAACAAAAATTGAACAAGACAGATTTTACGGCTAATATGAGTAATTGGCGGCTAAAATCAAGTAAAGCTATAACCTCAGCCGCTATTTTTTTCTCTGCCCTCAATGTGATCTTCGTAACTTAGTATATGTTAAATATTTGTTAAATTTGCAAAAATAATCGAACATTTTAATTTAATCGTCAAAACTCAAAGGGTCAGTGTAAATGGAAAAAAATGATTGGGACATCCGTAAAGGTGACTACAGGAGAAATCCTAAAGACACCAATAGAAGGCTTGAAAAAGAAGAGAAGCGTAAAAATACAACTCAATTAATCAAATATTCCTTCTATATTCTATTAGCCGCCGGGGCTGCTTATACCGCCGGCGTGTATCTTTTTTAGCAAATCTATTAAATTATTTTATCGCTTTTTATTATCTTTGATTAAAGCTAATTAATTAAGTGGTAAACATGTATTATTTAGGAATAGACGGTGGGGGTACAAAAACTCATTGTATCCTCGCAAATCAAGATGAGAAAATCTTATACGAAGGTTTTGGTGGTAATTCTAACTTCTTAATGCAGGGCGTTGATACCGTTTCAGAAACTATTTACAGTTTGGTTGAATCGGTTAGATCTGCATTTCCTTTCAATTATCCGGAGATTCTCTCTTTTGTTATCGGTACCACCGGAGCCGGTAGAGAAAACGATGCCAATAGACTCAGAGAAGCAGTAATTTCTAAATTTAGCAAACATTACATTTCCTTTAACGACTTTTTTGTTGTTAGCGATGCCCGTATTGCTCTTGAAGCCGCTTTTCCCGGAACTCCCGGGGCTATTCTTATTGCAGGTACAGGCTCAATAATGTTCGGGAAAGACACTTCAGGTAATATTCACCGTGTGGGTGGTTTTGGCAGGTTTATTGGAGATGAAGGCAGCGGATCAATGATAGGTAGAAAAGGATTGATTGCTTTAGCCCGTGAGCTTGACGGTAGAGGCGAAAAAACCCTTATCTCTGAGCTTATCCGTGAAAAGTTTAACATTTCTGATATTCAAAAACTTATCACCGAAATTTATTCGAATAATTTTGAGATTGCATCGGTTGCTCCTTTAGTTTTAGAGGCAGCATCAAAAGGTGATACAAAGGCTTTACAAATTGTAAATGACGAAGCCGCCGAACTTGTTTCTCATATTCAAGCTATGCAAAAAATGCAAAATGATGAAAATTTGAAAATAGCTTTAATCGGCGGTCTTATAGCTAATGAAACCCTGTATTCAAATATTCTAAAAGAAAAAATTAAAAAATTCCTCCCAACGGTTGAAGTAATTAACAATGATAATTCACCCGCTATGGGCGCTATATTTATGGCAATGCAACGCGTAAAGCCTAAAAGCTAAAGGAGATTATGGAAAATCAAGAGAAAAAAAGAAGTCCTTGGTGGTGGGTTCCTTCAATTTATTACGCAGAGGGTATTCCCTATGTAGTTGTTATGCTTGTATCTGTAATTATGTACAAGCGGCTCGGAATTTCAAACACTGATATTGCACTCTACACAAGCTGGTTGTATCTTCCTTGGGTTATCAAACCGTTATGGAGTCCGCTTGTAGATATTGTTAAAACTAAGCGGTTCTGGATCTACACAATGCAATCTTTGATTGCAGCGGGTTTAGCAGGCGTTGCATTCACAATTCCTGTTGATAACTTCTTTCAAATCACGCTTGCATTTTTCTGGCTGCTTGCTTTCAGTTCGGCTACACATGATATTGCCGCCGATGGTTTTTATCTGCTGGGGCTCTCTAAACACGACCAAGCTTGGTTTATCGGTATAAGGAGTACTTTCTACCGCATGGCTTCAATTACCGGGCAGGGTCTGTTAATTATTTTGGCAGGTTTTATTGAAAGTAACACCGGTTTACCCCCGGTCGAGTTTGCCGTAAATGCCGTAAATACCCCTCAAACCGAAGTTTTTGTTGACCCTGCTAAAGTTCAGTTTGAAACCAAGCAAAGTGAGAAATCTTTCTCTGTGTATCCTACAAAACTTGACATTAATTTAGAAAGAATTCCCGCTAAATTAGCAGATTCACTCTTGGCTTTAGCTAAATCTGCTAACACTTCAAATAATTTTTATAAATCGGAAGAAATTAAAGCCGAGGCAAAAAAAACCGCTGAGCCCACTTGGTGGGATAATATTGTTGTACTGCCTTTAGAGTCATTAATTAGATCTGCTTTCGGTGTTGAAAAAGCTAAAAGTGCAGCGAGCGATTTTAAAGGTGCTTTAGGATTCGTTTATCTGAAACTTAGTGAGATGCCCGAAGAAGAAGTTGTTATTAATCTTTCGAAATCTTCCGGTGATAATAACATTCAACTTGTTGAAGGCGCCAGATTAGTATTTAACAAAGATAATTGGACTCTACCCGCCGTTTTGGTGTTCCAGATAGACCCTAAATTAACAGAACCTGTTACGGCTAACTTTAAAGGGCTTTCGGGAAATATCCCCTTAGCTTGGATGATTACCTTTTTTATTCTCGCAGGGTTGTTCATACTTTTTACCCTCTATCATAAATTTGTTCTGCCGTATCCTGCTGATGACATGAAGAAGCCGGGTTTAAAGTTTTCCGGATTTTTCAAAGAATTTCTGCTTACATTCGTTCTGTTTTTCAAGCGGAAGAAAATAGGTATAATTCTCGCTTTCTTACTTTTGTACCGCTTTGCTGAAGCCCAGTTAGTAAAATTAGCATCTCCGTTTCTCTTAGACAATAGAGATTTAGGCGGCTTAGGCTTAACGACGGGTGAAGTTGGTTTTGTTTACGGAACAGTAGGCATTTTGGCATTAACTTTTGGCGGTATTGCCGGAGGTATTCTTGCTGCTAAAAGCGGGTTAAAGAAATGGCTCTGGTATATGGTGATTGCTATCAATATCCCTAACACTGTATATGTTTACATGTCACTAACTCAGCCTGAAAACTTCTTGATAATTAATTTGATGGTGGCAATAGAGCAGTTTGGATACGGATTCGGATTTACCGCATACATGCTTTATATGATCTATGTTTCCGAAGGGCAGCACAAAACAGCTCACTTTGCAATTACAACCGGCTTTATGGCATTAGGCATGATGATTCCGGGAATGTTCAGCGGGTGGCTGCAAGAAATTGTTGGATATCAAAATTTCTTTATTTGGGTAGTTATTGCCACAATTCCCGCTTTTATCGTTACTAAATTTATTCCGTTAGAATCCGATTTTGGCAAAAAAATTGAAGAAAAAAAGGAAGAGTAATTTTTAATTATGCTAACAAGCACTAAATTTATTTTAACGCTCCTCTTGTGGGGAGCGTTTTTATCTTGTAACATTAGTGACGGAAACGCTAATTCTCAACCAATTCAGAATAATCCGGAAACGGTAACCATTATGAAAAATAAAAACTTGGCTGATTCTATTTTTCTTTCTTATGACCCTCAAATTGAAGAGATGATTTCAAAAATGTCTATAGAAGAAAAGGTTGGTCAGCTGTTTATGCCTGATATGCTTATTTACACCAATCTCTCAAAAGCTAAAAAGATTGAGCTTATAAAAGATTATACGGTAACATTTAAAGTCGGCGGGTTTGTTCTTCTTTCAAGCGATACTAAAACTGTTACCGAACTTACAAATATTGCGCAAGATTATTCCTCAATACCCCTGATAATTTCTTGTGATTTTGAGTTTGGGCTGGGAATGAGAATGAAAGACGGTTCTTCCTTCCCGTTTGCGATGGCGTTAGGAGCCGTTGATTCAATTCCGCTAATTTATCAAATGGGGAAAAACATAGCCCTTGAAGCCAGAGCAATTGGTGTTCACATGAATTTTGCTCCGGTATCCGATTTGAATAATAATCCGCTTAATCCTATAATTAATGTCCGTTCATTTGGAGAGAATCCGGCAAGAGTTGGCATGCTTACTTCTTCTATGATTGCGGGAATGCAAGACAACAAAATAATTGCTACGGCAAAACATTTTCCCGGTCACGGTAATACTTCAGTTGATACTCATATAGAGTTGGCTACAATTCCCGGCAATAAAGATGATCTTTTCAAAAACGAGTTAGTTCCGTTTATTGATAATATAAATAACGGTGTTATGAGTGTTATGGTAGGACATCTTGGCGTAAGTGCGTTTAATACTGCCGATACCCCTGCTACTATCTCGCACACTATAATCACTAAACTGCTAAGAGATTCACTTAAATTTAACGGATTAATTATTAGCGACGCTCTTGATATGAAGGCAATTACAAAACAATTAAAACCGGGGCAGGCTGTAATTGCAGGAATAAGAGCCGGGTTAGATATTATTTTGGCTCCCTCTGATCCCATTAACTCTATTAAAGCTGTGGTAAGAGCCGTAAAAAATGGTGAATTAAGCGTTGAGAGAATTGAACAATCAGTCCGTAGAATTCTTTTGGCTAAAAAGTGGCTCGGTCTATTCGAAAATAAAAAACTTAACCCCGGAGATTACGAAAGAATTTCTCGCGAAGTAAATTCGTCAAATTTATCTTATGAATTGTCTAAACACGCAATCACTTTAGTAAAAGACGATCTTAATTTAATTCCCGTAAATCTTAATTTTACAAAAAATGCCGTTCACATTTCTTTAACCGATCTTGAAAAATCTACTGCAGCTCAAAGATTTGGAACTATGCTTTCAGAAAAAATTCCGGGTATTAAGAATTTCAGCATTGGGTCAAAGGCAACTAAAAAAGAATATGATGATGCTTTCAAATCAGTAAAAAATGCGAATGTAGTGTTTGTTTCAACTTACATTAGATACCGTAATTCGACCGGGAAAATCACTTTGAACAACAGTCAAAAGGCTTTTGTACAAAAAATTCAAAAAGAGAACAAAAAAGTTATAATGCTTGCTCACGGTAGCCCCTACCCTCTTATGGATTTTCCCGAAATAAGTACTTATTTGTGCAATTATAGCGATAATTACGAATCCGAAAAAGCTCTAATTGATGCAATTTTTCTAAAAAATTCAATCACCGGAAAATTACCTGTTTCCTTACCCGGCACAGATTATGTTGCAGGTTACGGAATGGATAAAAATAAAGATGACCGGGTGAGTAAGAGTCCTAAATTAGCAGAAGAAATTGAAATTGCTGTAAACAAAGCCATCAAAGATAGTGCATTCCCCGGTTGTGTGGTTTTAGTTCAAAAGGGAGGTAATACGCTGCACAGTATGCCGTACGGCTTTATGACTTACGATAGCTCAGGGCAGCATACAGATGTAAATTCAATTTACGATTTAGCCTCGGTTACCAAAGTAGTGGCTACAACAACAGCTATTATGATTCTATACGAAAGGGGTTTAATTAAACTTGAAGATACCGTGTCTAAATTTATTCCGGAATTTAGCAAGAACGGAAAGAGTAAAATTACAGTTAAAAATCTGCTTATTCACAACAGTGGTTTAAAGGCATACGAAGCATTTTACAAAATGTATAAAACGAAAAAAGAAGTAATTGACCATATTATAGAAGCAAAATTATCTTACAAAACAGGCGAAAAGACGGTTTATTCAGATTTTGGCGTTATTATGTTAGGTTTAATTGTCGAAAAAGTAAGCGGAATGAGCCTTGACCAATTTTGTTCGAAAGAAATTTTTGAACCTTTAGAAATGAATTCAACATTTTACAATCCACCAAAAGGGATTAAAACCAGAGTAGCCCCTACCGAGATTGATAATTTTTTCAGAAACAGATTGCTTAAAGGTGAAGTGCACGATGAAACAGCTTTTATGCTGGAAGGAGTTGCAGGACACGCCGGTTTATTCTCAACAGTTTGGGATCTCTCCAGGTTTGCAGAAATGATGCTAAACGGCGGAATTTATAACGGAAAACAAATTGTTAAAGCTGAAACCATTAAATTATTCACAACAAAACAGAACAACAACAGTTCAAGAGCATTAGGTTGGGATGTTAAAACTAACGAAAACAAAACCTCAGGGCAAAAACTTTCCGGCTATGCTTTTGGACATACCGGCTATACAGGTACTTATCTATGGATTGACCCGGTAAGAAAATTATCGATAATTTTTCTTTCAAACAGAGTAAATCCTAATCGCTCACACACTAAAATTACTAATTTCCGCACCGGATTTAATGATATGATAGTGGACCTAACAGACCGTATAAATTAGTCAAATATACCGGAAACTTTAAAGGGTGTTTGGGTTATTACCTAATAATTAAACTGTATCTAAAATTTAGCTCATTGTTCAAACAAGTCATGTTGTTTTAGTCAGTCTTACAATACTACATCCGGTCTATAAAACCTGTCAAGGTTTCTCTTACTCTCAAATCAGCGTTTTCTAAATCTAACGGCAGACCTTGAATAAAATCAAATAACCCTTTGTTGCCTTCTTTTTTAACAACCCCATATTTTGCACTATACCAAACTCTTCCCGATAAATCTACTCTTGTTTCGCCGCTTCCAAAATCAGGAATAAGAATTGTTAATCCATATTCAATTTTAGCTGCTGCTTCTCTAACCGGAACAGAATTTACTGTTAGATCAAGTGTATCAACTCCTTGAAAACCTGCATTTACACTTAAAATTGAAAAATTTGCGATCAAAATCTTGTAAACACTCCAATATTTAAGGTCAAACAAAGGCTGAGAGAGAGCTATTGTTTCAACATCAACCAAAACTAAATTTCGTAAAGAGTCCGGAATAATTAACGCCGAACCGGTTGTATCAACATAATAATAAACGCCGGCATTCGTTTTTCTAACAAAAGATGTAGAAATTTGGGTATCGCGTGATTGTATCAAACTATCTTTTTGCGCAAAATAAGGCGTGTTTAGAATAACTGTGCCTTCTGTATAGGTTACAAATTTATCACCTGCACGAAAAGCTGTACCTGTTACATCTAATGTATCGTAATTGTAAACACTAATCATATTAGAATTTAAAGGATAGAAATCAATGTTGATAGGAACAGGTTCAGGTTCAACGGGATTCTTGCAGCCGGCAAGTAACAGTAGAATAATTACCGGTATTTTATAAATCAATCTTTTCATTTAACAATTCCTTTAGTTTAGAAAAAGCAGAAAATCGGTGCGAGATTTTATTTTTCACTTCAACCGGCAATTCTGCCATTGTAATATTATAGCCAACAGGTATAAAGTGTGGGTCATAACCAAATCCGTTATTTCCTCGCTGTTCTTTAATTATTTCGCCGTTACAATACCCTTCGGTTGTAATCAAATCAGTTCCGTTAAAATAAACGGCGGCACACACATACCGGGCATTGTAAGGGGGATTAAACGGTTTTAAATTTTCGATAACTTTTTTGTTGTTGTCATTATCTGTTGCATTAACACCTGCATATCTTGCTGAATAAATACCGGGTTCACCCTGCAAATGATCAACTTCAATTCCCGAATCATCAGCTATGACAGGTAATTTTAATATTGAGTAAACTGCTTTTGCTTTGATAATAGCGTTTTCAACAAAAGATTTTCCCGTTTCAGGTATTTCATCAATTAAGGGGAAATCTTGAAGCCCTGGTAATTCTTTGGGTGTAAATCCAAAAATCTGCCTTACTTCTTTAAGTTTGTGTAAATTAGTGGTTGCAAAAATTATCTTCATATAGTTAAAAAGATATTTTAAGCCTGATAAGTTCCGGGAAAGTATTAATTTTTCAGAGTAATATTACCTTCGTTAAAAAATATGTTCAAAATCAACAAAATAACCGAGATTGCACTCCCCGAAATAAAAATTAAAAATGCAATATTTAAGTACTTGAATTTTTTTTCGATAAGAATCTTCCCGCTATCGTAAATCTCTTTCATTTGAACATCGTAAATTTTAGCCGGGTTATAAATTGTGTTAGTCATTAGTCTTTTGAAAGTTTCAAAGTCATAATGAATATAACTCCCTGCAAAACTCGAATCTAAAAACTGTTTTTTATCTGCTTCCTCTTTTGTGATCTTTATTTTTTTGTAGTTTGGCATTAATGAGATACTTGCAAAAAAAAGAGTAAATATTGCTTGTAAAAAGAGAACTATTGCGGCAGGTTTTATTACGGGATTGTCAAAAAAAGCTACTGTGATATTCAAAGTAAAAAACGATACAACTATTAAGATGTGCGATTTTGTATCGGTGATAGTTGTTAATCTGAAATGATTCTGCCTTGTTTGAGCAAAAAAAGTATCAATATGATTTTTGGCTTCAGGTGATTCTTGCATATAATACCGGAATAAAATTTTTCTTAAATAATCTCAAATATGCAATTAAATCACAGAAAAACAACTGCTTTTATTTACTGAAAACACCATCAATTACATTTAGAAGTTCTTTTCTCGTAAATGGTTTTGAAAGATAATGTGTTAATCCTTTGCTTAGAAACTCATCCTTTTCAGATTCCATTGCAAAAGCAGTAATAGCAATAATGGGGGTCTCTCTGTATTGTTGTAGTTGTCTAATTTGTTGTGTAGTCATAACCCCGTCAGGACCTTGCCTAAGATTAATGTCCATAAGAATTGCATCGTATTCTTTGAGTTTGACTTTTTCAAGAGCTGATTTTCCGTCATTCACAACATCTAAATCATATTTGTGCGAAATCATTATTTTAACAAGATCAATGGCATTAAAATCATCTTCAACATAAAGCAATGAATATCTAATGTTTGATGTACCGTATGTAATTTTTACGGGTAAAATAAATTCCGGGTCTTGCTCACAGGTTGGACTTTCAAGTAAAGGGAAACGGAGTGAAAATGCACTCCCAATCTCTGGGGTACTTTCAATTTCAATTACTCCTCCCATGAGTTCCGTATATTTTTTGGCTATAGTTAATCCGAGCCCTGTACCCTCAAAACTTCTACCGAATCCTTCAGAGGCTTGTCTGAACTCTTCCCAAATAATCGACTGATTTTCAGGAGCAATCCCTATTCCGGTATCTCTTACTATAATGAGAACATATCCATTTCCTTTCTTTACTGTTACAGTAACACTGCCCTTGTGAGTAAATTTTATTCCGTTATTAATCAAGTTGTTTAAAATATTTAGAAACAGAATTTCATCCACTTTGATAATAATTTCTTTTTCTTCACATTCCAATTTAAAATCCAATCCCTTTTGTGCTGCGGTAACTTGATAAAGTGTAAAAGATTCTTGAATAACAGGTACTATATTTTTTTCAGCTAAATTTGTTTCCATATTTCCTGACTCGAATTTAGAAAGATTAAGAATAAGATTAAGGGTTTCATTCAATCTTTCTCCGCTCTTATTTATAGTCTTTGCAATTTTAACTAAATCTGGTTTGTCCGCATAATCTTCAAGCATTAGTTCGGAATAACCAAGAATTCCGATAAGGGGAGTTCTCAGTTCGTGGCTCATATTTGCAAAGAAATAAGATTTGATTTTATTCATATCCTCTGCTCTCTCTTTAGCTGCAATTAATTCCTGTATCCACTTTTTCTTTTCAGTAATATCCTCCTTAACGGCAACATAATTAGTGATCTCCCCATTTTTATTAAAGATTGGAGAAATAATACAATCTTCCCAATATAATTCGCCGGTTTTCTTTTTATTTAATAATTCGCCGTGCCAAGACTTTCCGGATGAAATAGTTGCCCACAAATTTTTATAAACCGATTGATTATGTTCCCCGCTTTTTAATATTCTTGGATTTTGGCCGGTTAATTCGTCATGAGAATAGCCTGTGGTAGTGCACATCATAGGATTCAAATATTCAATTTTACCTGCAATATCCGTAATTACTACGCTAATTGGGCTTTGCTCAATTGCCTTACTCATCATCATTATTTTGATTTTGTCTGCAAAAGATTCTGTAACATCAAGAATTATTCCGTGAATAAATTCTTTGTCTTCAATAATGATTTTGCTACTATATACTTCAACATCCCTAATTAAGCCACTTTTAAGTTTGTGTTTGAAGTAAAAATGAGTTTCAATTCCTTTAAGTACATCTTTATAAACTTCCTTTAACTCATTTGAATCCATTATGTTAATTTCACTCAGTTTCATATTCTTGAGCTCTTCAAAACTGTACCCGTAAAAGTTAATTGCAGATTTGTTAGCATCATAAATTGTTCCGGTTTCAGGGTCTATAATCAGTTTAATAGCAGAATGGTCATTAAATAGCGTCCTAAACTTTTCTTCGCTCTTTTTTAGCTCGGCTTGAATTTTGAATTGCTCTGTTACATCGGTAATAATAACCGCAAACTGGTTTTCTTGATTTCTAAAAGCAACAACATCAAAATGTTTTTCCAATTCTTTTGAGTAATTTTGATAATGGATCGATTCCCCTGTTTTCATTACAGATTCGTATTTTTCGAACCAATATTTTTCAGTTCCGGGTAATATTTCTAGAACAGTTTTACCCAAAACATTCTCTTTAGTTAAGCCTGTTAATCTCTCGAAACTTTTATTTAGTTCGATAAAACGGTAATTCACTAACTTGCCTTCGGAATCGAAAATCCCTTCATGAACGGCTAATCCTTGTTCCAATTCTGTTATCAGTAGTCTAAACTTTTCTTCGCTCTCTTTAATAAGCAGATCGGTTAGTTTTCTCTCGGTAATATCCGAGATGGTTGCCGTCCATAAAACTTCGCCCGATTGAATTAAACGCGGTACGGCTTCAACACTTATCCACTTGTATTCTTCACCGGATCTTACTTTTACTTCATGACTAAATAATGTGAGTTTGCTATTACATTCTAATAGTTTTTTTACGAATTCTGCTTTGTCATCTTCAGCAATTAGATCAAATAGAATTATATCACCGCTGGCGTAGTCATCAGGGTTAATTTCAAATATTTTAAGCACTCTGCTACTTATTAAATCGAAAGAGTGTGGAATTTTAGAAATATTAATCCAGTTTTGAAGTTCTAACTCAGTAATTGCCGGTACTCTGATTCGTAAAACCCCGGAGGGCTGAGAATTTAATAAATCTTCATAGAGAGCAGTCTCTTTCTCTAACCGGATCTGAGTTAATTTGGATTCTGTAATATCTCTTACAGTACCTAAAGACCTAAGAGGAGAGCCGTCAATATCATAATAAGTTTCGCACCGTTCTAAAACATACTTTGTATTTCCGTTCTTGGTAAAAATACGGTGAATCATTTCAAATGGAAGTTTATCTTTTAAGGTTTGATTATAAACTTCAATAACTTTATCTCTCTCTTCGGGCACAATAGAGTAATAAAACGCATCGTACAACCTTTCATAGTCGTCTTTGTCAACTTCAAAAATTCTATAAACTTCGTCTGTCCAGTTTAATGCATAAGTTTTTAAGTCTAATTCCCAACTACCCGTTTTCGAAACTCTTTGAGCCTCGTTTAACATTTTCTCGCTTTTTTCAAGGGCAAGCCTTATCTCTTTTCTGTCTGTTACATCCCTTCCGGCAACAACAACTTCTTTTACTTTTCCCGTATCATCTAAAATTCCTTTTATAGACCATTCAAACCATCGCCATCCCGTTTTAGTTTTCGCCCTTTGTTCAAAAATGGATATATAAGGAGGTTTAAGCACTTTCTGCATTTGTTCTCTTGCAGCTTCAAGGTCTTCTTCGTGTACTAACGGTAAAAAAGTTTTTCCACAGAGTTCTTCTTCACTCCTTTCAAAAATTTGACAGTACAGCGGATTAGCATATAGATAATACCCTTCAGGGTCAAATTTTGCGATTAAGTCATTTTGATTTTCAATGATAGTTCTATATTTATCTTCACTATCTGCTATTTTAATCTGTGCATTTTTTAATTCTGTAATATCTTGAAACGATGTAATTAAGTAATCAAGCCCCATCAACTTAAATTTTTCGACAGTAGCATTGTAACAAACTTTTTTACCCCTCTGGGTTACAAAACTTCTATCGGTTAAAATTACTTTGTCATTTGATTTGAATGAATCAATTAATAGATTTCTGTCTTTCTCACTGATAAAATTTATTTCAAGTGATGTTTTGCCAATTATTTGTTCTTTTGTATAATCAAAAAGTTCACACAAATGATTGTTAATCTCAATTATTGTGCCATCTTCAAATTTTGATACAACAATTGCCATCGGACTAAGTGTAAATGTCCTCTCAAATTTTGATTTAAGTATTTCTAATTCAAATTGCAGCTTTTCAACGCCGGTATCTTCATTGCTTTCTCTTTTAACAGGCTGATCTACTTGGTTATTGAGAGAAGATTTGAATAAATAGACGAATACGCCGAAAGCAGGCAGAAAAATTAGAAGTAAGTTTTTGATTAAGTATGGAGTGGAGTATTGCGGGGCAGGGTTTTCGGTTAAATTTATTATTAAAGAAACACATGAAATTACTACAAGGTATATTATGGATACCTTGAGAGCAAATTTATATTTACCGGTTTTCATCTAATTACTCGATTGCAGAATTACCAATAATCACTTGCTTTTTGATTGCTTGTGATTTATCCCAAAATTAAAAAGACCTATTTAAAAGGTAAGTTAGTTGATTGTTAAAATATGCAAATTAAATTTTAT
>JACSRR010000037.1 GCA_014879635.1 Ignavibacteriaceae bacterium
CCTTTTAACAGGAATATCGAATGCACAAGTACAATTTAAAATATTCAATTATGATGCAGCAAATTTTTCAGTAATGTTTCCCGCTAACCCTGAATCATCTTCTGATATTACACCAAGCGATTACGGAAATATTTCAAGTTTAATGTATTCGGTTGACAAGGATGATGTTTCTTATATTGTATCTGTAATTACCTACCCAAAAAAGTTAATGGATGAAACCCCGGCAAAAGATTTACTTGATTATGTGCTTGAATCATCTGTTGAATCTATAGATGGGGGGAAACTTGTGTCATTTAATGAATTTAACATGGGAAAACACCCTGCTTTAGCCTTCAAAATTACCGGAAACGGAGCTTCTGAAAGTTTAGTTTTAGAAGGAAATTATATTATGGCTTCTAATACACTATATCAAGTCTTTGTAGTTTATGACTTGAATTCTAAATCAGAGTTTGCATTTAAAGATAATAGATTGAAATTCTTAAACTCGTTTAAGATCCTAAAATAAGTTCACAATTTATTTTATACATTTATAATCAAACGGCTTAATAATTGATTAACACCATAGTATTATTCTGATTCATTGATTGAGAACTCAAACAACATTTATAATTTCGAAAAATTTATTTTTTTGTTGTTTTTATGAGCCAATCTAAAATCTTATTTAACGCATTTTCATTAAATGTTTCTTCAATAATTGAATATTCAGTTGATGATCCTGTATTGGCTAATTGAAAAAGATGGTTTAATCCGTCAAGAATATATAAATTGTAATCACTCTCTGATTCTTTAAGAGCCTTATCAGCCTTTTCATAATTTATTATTGCAGGTACTTGTAAATCCTTTTCTCCCCATAAACCGAGAAAAGGAATTTTGATTTTTTGCATATCAACGGCAGGATCATAACTCAAAAAAGTTTTCATCCAAATATTTCCGAATACTCTATAATTATTTGGGTTTAAATAATTTGATTTTTCTAAAAGTACTCTTTCATCTTCGGTTAATTTTGAAGAATAATCTTTTACTAAATTATTTAATGCTCCTTGAAAGGTTAAGGTGTCGGTTACAGCTAAGTGAAGTACTTGTTTACTTAATTCAGTTACCAATTTTACTTGTACGGAGTCAATCCCTTCTGCCAACATCATGAGTTCGGTTTGAAGTAGAATAATTTCAGCTCCGTTTATTGCCGTTCCTGCTAAAGAAACCACAAAATTACAAACATCATATCTTGATGCAACAATTACTGCAATGATTCCACCTTCACTATGCCCAATTAATCCTACCGATTTAGAATCAACAAAGGGAAATGTTCTCAGATGATTAACGGCAGAAACAGCATCTTCGGCAAAATCAAATGTATTAGCAGTAGAGAAATTTCCCTTAGATTTTGCGGTTCCACGGTCATCGTATCTTAGAACGGCAAAACCATTTCTTGAGAGAAAGTCAGCAAGTACTAAAAAGGGTTTATGACCGAGAAGTGATTCATCTCTATCTTGAGGACCTGAACCGGATACGAGTACCACAGCCGGATAAATACCGAGAGTGTCGGGCACAGTAATGGTACCTGCCAATTCTATACCTGCATTTGTGTTTTTGAAGTTGGTATCGAACGAATAATATGGGAAAGGTGGCTTTGGTTCTTGCGACCGTCTTATTGGGGTATAATCATTAAATCTTTCTAAAGTGATATCTACCTCACCGCCTTGAATAAATTTTCCTATAAATTTATCTTCATCAGGTAAATAGGTTGCAAACAGAACAAAATTTGGATTTGAACCTTTAAAGTAGAAAACCTCGCCGTTAAAAGAAACGCTATCCGGAACAAAATCTTGTATTCCTTGAGCGGGAACATCCATAACAGCTTTTGGGTCTTTAGAAAAATCTATTTTAATTATTAAATCTAATTTTGTGGTTGATGCTTGAAGAGTACCTTTCCAGATACCTGTAATATTATCATATTGTGAGTAAGAATTAATAGTAAAGAGAAGACTAAAAAGAAGAGAAGAAAATATTTTCATTATATACCCTAATGAAATTTTAGGTAAAAAAAAGCCTCACAAATGAGGCTTAAAACTGTTTTGTGGGCCCTCCAGGACTTGAACCTGGGACCTACTGATTATGAGTCAGTTGCTCTAACC
>JACSRR010000127.1 GCA_014879635.1 Ignavibacteriaceae bacterium
CAGGTAATACCGCACCTAATACCTCAGGTAATACCGCACCTAATACCTCAGGTAATACCGCACCAGGATTGTATATAAATAGAAATACTTAAAAAGAAAAAAAAAGAAAAATTAAAAAGGATAAGAGCGTTTTTTTTTTTAAGTTTGATAATTAATTATTGATTTTTATGGCAATTATCGACTTGTATACCGAAGAGCCTGAACAAATTTTGAAAGAAAAAAAAGTTCCGCCAAAAAAAGAAAGTACAGCCAAACCACGCTTAAACAGTACTGATAAGCCAATTATAATGGCTGAGCAAAAGGATCATATTTTTCAATATGAGTTAAATTATGCCAAAAGTTCGCCAATTTTTGATACACTTAAAAAAAGAGTGAAAATTCTAGCTAATTTGGTTAGAGAAGACGAAACTGAAGAAAATTTTAGCGAACCAGCTAAATCAATTTCAGAATTACGCCCTGAAGAATTAAAAAAAGAAATTGAAGCCGATTCTGAAGCAATAGTTGAAAAAATAGCCCTAGATCCTGACGACATAGATTTGACCGCCGATATTATGGTTGAAGTCCTTGATATGGTTATTTCAGGCGTTTGCCGTTGGATAGCCAAAGATGCTAACGATGAACTGTATATTTTAAGTCCAAAACGTATGGAAAGGCTTAAAAATGCTATTGTTAAGTACATGAAAACTGTTAAAGTAGCAAGTTCGCCTTTAGGTATGCTGGTTGTTTTAATGTTAATTATAATGCTTACCCCTATTTTAAAGGCTTTTAAGAATAGGAAAAAAAATAAAAACAATTCAATGTATAGTATGCCAAAAGAGGAAAAAGGCAGCGATTACGCCGAATTTGAAGAGGTAGAACAGGAAGATATTACTGATTTAGGATTTGTTATACAACAAGATGCAGCTTAACCAAGAAGATAGAGAAGTTTTTATTTTAGGCTGGTGTGGTGCAAACCGTACTGGCAAAAGTGTTGAGGCTGCAAAAGTGGCTTCATCCTGGAAAGAAGAAAACCCTACTGGAACAGTAATAGCTTATGATCCACAAAAACGCTTTACAGCTTCAGTTGATTTTGAAATTGATAGAAACACTAAAGACTGGGCTGAAATTGTAGCATCAAAAACCCATGTTTTATTGATTTTAGACGATTTTAAAGGCTTATATCCATCAAATCAAGCAAGTGCTGGAATAATGGAATTAATGAATAAAAGAGCCGAAAACGGGATTGATATTATTTATATCTGTCATAACCCTGGCGATATTTTGGAAATTTTTGGAAAATTTACTTCAGAATATTATATTTTTTACACCAATTCAAAGGATTCTACCATTAAAGACAAAATTCCAAACAACCCTACATTGTACATTGATGGCGTTAATTACATGAATAGATACATCACAAAATTTGGAAGAACTTCATATCCTGGACCATTTCCGCACGTAATAGCAAATATTGAAGAAAATACCCTCACAGCTGTAAATTTTAAGCATATTTTATGAGTTTTAACTTTGACGAAATAGATGTTCCCGACCAGGAAATAATTGTAGATAGAAATAAAGAAATTTGGGACAAGGTTAAAAAACGCTGGGGCTTTATTCTACATTTAATGAAGTACCGCTTTAAAAGTTATACCATAAAAAAGGGAATACTCGATTTTGTTACTCTTTTTTTAACTGGTTGCATTATTCTAAACATTATTCTTAACCCCCATATAATAGTGGTTTATGTGCTTTTATTTATAACTGTTAAACTAAATTCTTATTGATTATGTCAAACGAAATAGAAAAAAAAAATACTGAAGCTGAAAAAGAAGCAAATCCATTAATGGAGGAGTTTATGGAAATTATGCTGGAGGAGTTTATGCCAAAAATAAAAAAATTCATGCCCAGGATTTTAACCATGATTGAAAACGATAATACCATTCTAAAAGAAGATGAAATTGCAGTATTATCAAAGAACTCACAAGGAAAATTAATTTTTGTTGTAACCAAAAAAACAAATTTTTCTATGCTTGTTGATCCACGAGAAGACAAAGAAAGCCGAATTTATTCCTTTAATAACCTAATGAACCAGGCAATTAACCAAGTTTTAAATCTGTCTCTTATACACATCTCCGAGCCCACGA
>JACSRR010000036.1 GCA_014879635.1 Ignavibacteriaceae bacterium
TCCGTCGTCGGCAGCGTCGATGTGTATAAGAGACAGTCTTTACCCCATGCTCTGTCTGAAAAAGAAGTTCCCATAGCCACAATAAATGTTACAAATGTTGTTGATAAAGGCAATTTTAAAGAAGTGGCAAAAGAAATCAAAGAGCTTGCAACAACTAAATTTACAGAAGCTCGTAATAAATCGAATGGTGCCTTTTTCTCTGCTTCTTCCAGGTGAGGCTGATGTAAATTTTTATCAAAACGGCTATTAATATACTCTAATACAGACCCCGGGATAATCATTCTAACCATGCCCGAAAAAAACAGAAACAGGTTAACAACTCCCTTGGCAACAAACGATTTTTTAAACTTTTCTTTCCCTTTTTGTTCACTGGCTAAGTTTACTTCAGTTTTAGTAACAGTGCTTGCTTTTTTGGAGAACCAAATTGTAGCAGCCATTATAGCTCCTGCCCCCAATAGAAAGAAGAAATTCACCTCAATTGGTTGATTTAGTGCGTCCATATTCGTTAAATTAGGGTTTTTCTGAACAGCTTCAAACGCATTAAATCCTGCAAGCGGAACACCGATAAAATTGACTAAATCGTTAGCAGCAAATGCTAGAGCCAACGATCCGGTTCCAATAATCACAATACTCTTAAGAATATTTATTTTTGGAAAAATTAGAATTATCGATTGAAAAATTATAAACCACATCACTGCACTATATAATATAAAATTACCCGGTTCAGACTTAATTAAATTACCGATTGGAGTGTCGCTGAAAATTGTAGAGTTTATCCCTTTTGTAAAAATAAAATATGTTAAAGAAGTGAGCGCAATTGCTGAAAATACACCTCCTAAATATTTTAATCTGGGTCTGTAATTAAAAGTAAAGAAACTCCGCACAATAAACTGTACAATCGAACCAACAATGAAGGAAATAATTACTGAAAGGAATATTCCGGAAATTATTAAGAAAGCCCTGTCTGTATTAATATATTCAAGTACGGCATTTAAATCACCGTGTGCACCAATTGTGTTTATTGATGCCATAGCAAACGAGGCACCTAAGATTGAAAATATTATAGAAACAGTTGTTGAAGTTGGCAAGCCAAATGTGTTAAACATATCTAAAAGTAGAACATCGGCAAACATAACCGCAACAAATATTGCCATTACCTCGGGGTATGTAAACATGTGTGGGTTAAATAAACCTTTTCTTGCCACTTCCATCATACCACCGGAGAGTAGTACTCCTATTAGTATTCCGACGCTGGCAAAAATTAGTATTATATGGCGGGGCGCTACTTTTGAACCAATTGCAGAATTTAGAAAATTAACTGCATCGTTTGCAACTCCAAATATTAAATCTGAAATTGCAAGTATGAAGAGTACAATTAAGATGAAAATAAAATAAATTTCCATTTAATCCGGTAGTTTGTGTGTAAAATATATCAAATTCACTCCGATAAATGTAATATTATAGCCTATTTCGTTTTCTGGTCTAATATTAATTAATTATTAAATTTACTTACGCGAGCCATGAATAAATCCTCTATACGGGATAGCAGACTGTATTGAAATAAAGGCATTTGGATCTACTTCTTGAACCAATTTTATTATTTTCTTTTGATTCTTTCTCTGAACCACTGAAACAATCATATTTACTTTTCCCTGCATTCCCTCGCCCGGCAAAATTGTTAAACCAAAGTACATTTTTCTGAGAGTCTCGGCAACCTTTTCTGATGCATTCATTGAAATAATATTTAACTGAATAAATCCGAAGCCAATTTTTTGCTCTAACCAAATTCCTAACATGTTACCAATCATAAATCCCGTTGAATAACCTGCAATATTCCACAAACTATCAAGCTGTGTGAAAATTGTTCTGATTGCAAAAATCCAAAGAGTTACTTCTATAAAACCGATAAAGCCGGCATGATACTTTTTTCCCTGTACTATCATAATCGTTCTGAAAGTTCCTAAACTAACATCTCCGATTCTCAGAAACATTATAAATAGTGGGTTAATTGCCGGTTCTATATTATCGGCATAAATTGAGTAATGGTACCATAACAGCGCATCACCTGTTGCCGGATATAAAAT
>JACSRR010000035.1 GCA_014879635.1 Ignavibacteriaceae bacterium
CGCTCCGGCAAAAAGCAAAGGCGTAAAAAGAAAATTATATAAAAAAAACCAAAATTTATTTAACATCTTTAAGAAGTAACTGAACTTTAATAAAAACCTCCTCCGGAGAAATTGAACGCATACAATTAAAATGTTTTTTAGGACATGCAGACCGCCCGATGTGAGAACAAGGTCTGCAACTTAGCGAATTATTTTGTAAAATAATACTGTTTGTTGAATACGGTGCAAAACCGAATTGCTCTACCGAAGAGCCAAATATTGAAACCACCGGTAACTGCACTGCACAGGCTGCGTGCATTAATCCGGAATCATTACAAACTAAAAGTAACGATTTTTTAAAGAGAGAAACAACTTTCGATAAGTTATCTTCTCCGCTCAAATCAAACACATCGCCGGTATTTTGAGAAATTTGGGCGCAAAGATTTTTCTCACTTAATCCGCCTATTAAAACAGGGGTAAAACCGTTCTCAACTAAGATTTGAATAAGATTCGAAAAATTTGATTCCCCCCATCTTTTAGTGAAATGAGCTGCACCCGGTGCAATACAAATTATTTTAGCTCCCAATGGTAAATTTAAATCAAAATCATCATTTAAGAAGAGTTCAGTTTGAAAATCCTTTCGCATTTCTTTATAACCGGGTAGAACAGATGAAAGAGAATCAATATATCTGAGAGGTATTTGAGGCAGATTTTTTAATAAATCAATTTTAAACTTTACGAGCAAAAATTTTCTGAAATGGTATTTGTTGAACTTTACCACCAGAGAATTTATACCGTAAAGTAATTTTCGGGTTCTTATGTTGTTTTGAAGGTCAATAACTAAATCATAACCTTCACTTTGGAGCAGTTTTTTGAGCGTTGCTAAATTTTGTTTTGAAACAGCAAAAACAGTTTTAATAAAAGGGTTATCTTTGTAAACATCCGCAAATTTGTCTAAAACGAGAAAATCAATTTTTATACCCGGGTAATGAAAATTCAGAAATTTAGGGAGTACTGTTGAAAGAATAACATCACCGAGCGAGCTCAACCTAATAATCAAAATTTTTGAAGAGGAATTTATCATTTAGTAATCCGAATATTTTAAACCCTGTAATGATGAATTAAACGATCTGGCTTTAAGGGTTCTGATTACTTTGAGGGCAGGATGCGAAGTTCTTATAAAATAGTCTTGAAATGCAAGAAATCCTTTTAAGGAAGGAGAAATAGGAATATCCTTGATTTGAACGGGAAATCGTGAAAGATTAACAAAGAACTTATCCGTTTTATTAACATGGGTACCTTCGCCGTCAGCCCCGATATTTTGTACTAATGATTTTCCGGGATATAGAGTGAGCATATTATTAATAAAAGTAGAAGCGTGCCACCTTACTGCCCAAGAATCAATTTCGCCGGATATTTGTCGCTTGATCATTCTTTGGTAGTTTGCAACCCCACCAAAATCTAATTCGGAATACAATTTAGCTTTTTGCAATTGTTTATCAATTTCAATAGCTGAGGGATTAAAATTTTGCCAAGCTCTTTCCCAAGTTGCCCACCCCCAACAGTCGGCTCCCTTTAAGAAAAAAGTTTCCTGTAGAGGTTTAGTAACCGGATAAACATATCCGTGTATTGAAGCAACATTACCGGTGTTTTCATATTTTTTTAAGCCGGAATTCATAAAATTCAAGAAATGGGGAGATGTAAATATATCGTCTTCAAGAATTATTAATTTTTTATGAACTGAAAGCAATTCAGACACGCCGGCAATAATTGAACCGGATAACCCTTTATTTTCAGATTGCCGGATAATTTGAACCGAATTAAATCCGGATATGGAATTGAGGTAATTACGCACCTCAGAAACACCCTTTTCATCGCCTGTAGTTTTAGGAGCATCGGAGAAAATATAGAGGTCAGAAGAAATTGCTTCAGGATTGAGTTTCAGTGATTCGATAACTTTTTTAAGAGAATCAACTCGCTTATATGTAAAGAGTGCTACGGGAGCAAAATTCATTTTAATTTAAAGTCACAAATTATTGAAGTATAATTAAGTTTTCCGTTTCGGTTTCTACTATCATTAAGAGAAGATCTTTTAATAAAACCTTGTTACCATTTTCATCAACAAGAAAACCAT
>JACSRR010000315.1 GCA_014879635.1 Ignavibacteriaceae bacterium
GATAATATGAAGAAAATAGCTATACTTGTAATTTTAATACTATCAACCCCTCTTTTCTCACAAAAAACTTATGAAAACGGATGGGGAGTTGGGTTTGGATTATCATCACCACGCCTTTTTTCTGAAGCACACGCAGAAAAAATGGATTTCGGAGGTTACCTCTCGCTTATTAGAAATCTAGATGAAACTAATTCACTAAGATTTAACATCGAATATCTCGAATTAACTTCACAAGGTGCTAGAGTCGGTTTGTTAACAGACCCTAAGACTACCGCATTTTCTTTTGGTGTAGATTATCTGTTTACTCTTAACCCATACAACAAATTTGTCAAGGTATATTTCGGCGGTGGTTTCTCATCTTTTATTAAAAAAGTTGAGGGCGGTATGCCGGGTGCAAACGGAGAATCTTCTTTTTCCGAACTTTCTATGAATGTTGTTTTCGGTGGTTTATTGTCAATTTCAGATAATTGGGATTTAAGAGGCGAACTAAATTATCACACTATTTCAACCGATAAATTTGATGGCATTTTTGGTCAAAGCGGCGGTTTGTTTGGTGGTACTTTAGATGCATTCGCAGTACTTAAAGCGGGTCTTAATTTTTATTTTGCAAGAGGACCCGAAACTAAACCGGCTGATATGCACGGCGGTATTACGCACGCTACCGAAATTGATTACGATAAAATCAAAAAGATGATTGAAGATGCTAATAAAAAACCTCAACCTGCTGAAATAGATTACAAAAAGATTGAGGAAATTATTGAAAAGAAAATGAACAAGGAGCATAATAAACCTGACCAAACCCCGGTTAGTAATCAGGTTGCACTTGTAGGAATCAATTTTGATTCTAATTCTTCCGATATTAGACCCGAGTTTATGGCCATTTTAGCGCAAAACGCAATTGTATTATTAAATAACCCTTCTATTAAAATCGAAATTAGAGGGTACACTGATATTACCGGTGTTGAAACTTCAAATAAAACTTTATCTGAAGACCGTGCTAAAAGTGTTAAAAATTATCTCGTTTCAAAGGGTATTGATGCTTCAAGACTGACTACTGTTGGTTCTGCATCAGCAAACCCTGTTGGTGATAATAATACGGCTGCAGGCAGATTCTTAAATAGAAGAGTTGAATTTAAAGTTTTAAGTAAATAGGCATTTTACTCTTTCAGTTAATTTTTAGCGACGGGATTCACCTCCCGTCGCTTTCATTATTTCCCTAAATCCACAATTTTAGAATTGCCTAATCTTTGATGAGTCTTATTAAATAATGTTGTAATTTTTCAAATGCTTCATCAGGAGTATTACAAAAACAGAACAAATCAAGATCCTCTTCCGAAATTACGCCCGCTTCAACAAACTTATCAAAATTAATCAGTTCTTTCCAGAATTTTTCTCCGTAAAGTATTATCAACATTCTTTTATTCATTTTTTTAGTTTGAACTAAAGTCAATATTTCGAATAGTTCATCCATTGTGCCAAAACCACCCGGAAAAATAACCGCAGCTTTTGCCATATAAGCTAACCAAAATTTTCTCATAAAGAAGTAGTGAAATTCTAAAGCAAGTTCGGGAGAAATGTATTTATTTACCCCCTGTTCAAAAGGCAAACTTATTCCTAATCCGGCATTCAAATAACCCGCATTATATGCACCTTTATTTGCTGCTTCCATAATTCCGGGTCCACCGCCCGTACAGACAACAAATTTTCTATCATTGGTACTTATTGATTTCATAAATTTTGACAATTTTTCGCTTAATTCAACCGCTTCATCATAATATCTTGACATTTCAGACATTTTTTGTGCATGCCTTAACTTTTTAGGAAATTTTTCGTCTGAAAAAATTCTTTCATCTTTAAGTTTATCTGATTCATAACCGGCTTCTTTTGACGAAATAAATCTAGCTGATCCAAAAAACACAACAGTATCGGTAATTTTTAACCTTTTAAACCGTGACTCGGGGTCTATATATTCAGACAATATTCGTAGGGTTCTGGCATCGGCTGAATTTAAAAATTCTTTATTATTGTATGCTTTTGCCGGTTTATTTTTAGTTGACATGAATTTTCTCCATTATAAATTTTAGATTTATACAATGTTTTTATATCTTAAATACAAAGATTGCAATTTTATAGAAAATCATCCCTATTGTTTATTTAAATTAATTTGAGGTTAGACATTTTAAAAGTTATTTTTTTGGTATTATCCCTTTTTACTCTCATTTTTCCAATAAATGACTCACTTACTAAAAAAGTTGAAGCTATCATAAAAACCTTTCCTGCCGGAACACAGTACGGTATTATGGTCTTTGATCCCCAGCTTAACGATACTTTAGTAGCTATAAATATAGATAAAACATTAATCCCCGCTTCAAACACTAAGTTATTCTCTTCAAGTGCTGCTCTTTTTATAGCAGGTGCTGATTTTGAGCTTTCAAATACATTTGTAACCGATGATTTAAACATTGATGACTCCGTTATTAACGGAAATCTCTTTATTGTTGGCAAGTGTAATCCGTTGTTTGACTCAGAAGACCTCACAGAAATGATAAATGAGCTAATGAATTTAAATATTAAACGAATAACAGGTAATGTTTTAGGTGATGATAGTTTTTTTGATAAAGATTACTACAGGCATAATTGGATAGAAGGTGAAACTGCTTATATAACGGTTTCTCCGGTTTCTGCGCTTATTTTGAATGATAACTATGTAACTACTAAGGTAGGCAGGCGCGAACAAACAATTTTAATGAAAAGTCCACCAATCGAGATTTCAAAAATAATTCTCGATTCTCTGATTGCGAGAGGAATAAAAGTTGATGGTTCTTACGGTGAAGGTGTAGCCCCGGCTAAAGTAAAAACATTAGCTACTTCTCAAATAAGGTTGACTGATTTATTAAAACCGGTTAATAAATCATCTGACAACTTTTATGCTGAATGCGTGTTTAGATTGCTCGGTGCTGTTGCATTTGGTTCACAGGGAACAGCGCTCAAATCATACCAAGCTTTGTACACATACCTGAGAGATATACAATTGAATAGAGAGGGGCTTGAAATTGTTGATGGTTCGGGTATTTCGAGGTCAAACCGTACCTCGGCAGCAAACATCACACACTTGTTAGAAAAGATGTATAATGATTACTACTATTACAACGATTTCTATTCGTCGTTAGCTATAGGAGGTGTTGACGGTACTCTACGCAAACGAATGAAGGGAGGGGCAGCAGAAGGTAATTTCAGAGGTAAAACAGGCACGCTTAACGGTGTTTCAACTCTCTCAGGATATTTAAAAACAAAAAAGGGGAATGATTTAGTAGTTACAATTTTGATTAACTATACGAGAGGGTATCACGATTTCTATAGAGAGAAAC
Organism: Ignavibacteriaceae bacterium; assembly: GCA_014879635.1. Classification (GTDB taxonomy): domain Bacteria; phylum Bacteroidota; class Ignavibacteria; order Ignavibacteriales; family Ignavibacteriaceae; genus BA9. The sequence goes on from JACSRR010000315.1 coordinate 3,369, forward strand.
AGGATAGAATTGTTGAAATATTTACCGGATACTAATAAAAATTAGTACCCGGTTAAAATTGGATTAATTACCGGGTGTAGTTGGAGGCAAATTTCCGGGAGCAGTAGGTACACTTGACCTTCCGCCTTTTTGAACCGAACTGTCTCTTCCTTCTACAGATGAAGAGGGAAGAAAAAATAGGTTTATAACTAATGCCAAAACAGCAAGAGAACCGCCTAACCACCAAGTAGCTTTAGAAAGGAAATCGGCAGTACGACGGGTACCGAACATTGTACCCATTTGCTGAGCACCTCCGAAAGTTCCTGCTAAACCGCCGCCTTTTGATGACTGCATTAGAACCATCAATAATAACACTAACGCTAATATCACCGTTATGGTGAGTAAAATTCCAAACATATTAACTCCATTTTATTTGTAGCGAGGGAGGGATTCGAACCCACGACACACGGATTATGATTCCGTTGCTCTAACCTACTGAGCTACCTCGCCGTTTTTATAAATCAAGACTCCAAATATACTGAGATTTTGTTTTTTCTCAAAAATATTTTTTTTGAATTTAAATTTTCTTGCCGCTCTAACTCTAATTTTATTGCAAAAAGAACTTAATTAATCCTCCAATTAATTTATTAAGCACTCAACCGGTACTACCAAAACCCCCTTCACCCCTCACTGTATCAGAAAGTTTATCCGAAAGTTCTACTTCTACCCTGTAAACTTTGGATATAACTAATTGTGCTATTCTCTCTCCCCTGTTTATCACAAAATCATTTTTAGAAAAATTAAAGAGAATAATATTAATTTCTCCTCTGTAATCTTCATCTATAGTACCGGGACCGTTTAATACACCGATTCCATATTTTACAGCCAAACCGCTTCTTGCTCTAACTTGAATCTCGTAACCTGCCGGTATCTCTACAGCCAAACCGGTAGGTATCATAGAAAATGATCCTTGTGTCAGAGTAAAAGGTTCTGCAACAGCTGCTCTCACATCCATACCTGCTGCTCCTTCGGTTGTATAACCCGGTAGCGGAATATCGTCAAAACCCTCTTTAACGCGTTTAAATTTTATTTTTAAACTATTTTGCATTCTTCGATTTCCTAAATTTTGAAATAATCATTTTTTTTACGGTTAATAATTCGTTCTGAGTTATTACTTTTAGCAAATACAAAATAACCGGAAATACGAGTATTAAGGATATATTTACAAAAAACGGCGGTTCTATTGCATAAAGTAAATAAAAGATAATAATGTATAGAAATGATATCCCTAATATTTTTACAATTTTTTCGTTTTCGTAGTCAACTTTATAGAATTTCTGAACCTTAAAATAAAATATCATTGCCAAGAAGATATAGGAGATCAAAGTTGATAGCGCAGCTCCCATCATTCCTAAAAATGGTATCAGAATAAAATTTGATGCTATATTTAATAGTGCACCTAAACTTAAGTACAAAGGAACCGGAAGGCTTTTCTCTTTTATATAAAACCCTGCATTTAGATTTACATAAAGTCCGTAAAATAAATAACCAAGCAGAATAACGGGAATAATTTCAATTCCGCTATGATATTTTTCACCTAATATTGAATAACCGGCAACCTTAAAATTTACTATTTCTTTAATTGTAAAAGTTAAAAGCACAAAAATAAATGACCCTGCCAAGGTAAAATAAGTGAAAACTTTTGAGAAAACTTTTTTAGCATCGGGCTCATTGGCTGTCTTTAGAAAAAAAGGTTGCCACGCAAATTGAAACATATTTACATAAAGCATCATAAAGATTCCGAGTTTATAATTAGCATGATAAACTCCAAGCACTTGTAACCCTGCTAATTTTTCTAAAATCGGTTTATCAATCACCTGCATAAACATGGCGGCTAATCCTGCGGGTAAAAAAGGGAGCCCAAACTTCAAAGCCCGTAAAATGATTTCGGTATCAAAATCTAATTGAAATTTTTTTACAATTTCGGGTAAAAGGACTACAAACGAAAAAGCGGAAGCTACTAAATTAGAGATAAATACTGCTTCAATTCCCATTCCAAAACCTAAAATGAGAGTGAGATTCAGCCCAATGTTTATTAAAATATTTGCAACCCTGATCAAAGAAAACTTCAACGCTTTATTTTCTAACCTAAGGCTTATGAATGGTACAACGCACAACGCATCTAATAAAAGAATATTAGCTGAATACGATAATAATTCGCCATACTTTCCGGAATACTGTTCACCGCCTAAAAAAATACTAATTTGTGGTGTGAGAACTGAGATTAAAGAAACGAAAAGTGCAGAGGTGATTAATAATAAAATCAGAGTTGAAGAGAAGGCTTTTTTAGAGTCACCGTTTTCCTTTAGTGAACCTAATTTGAGATAGGCAGAATCCATACCATAAATAAATATAATATTAAAAATTCCGATGTATGAGTATAAATTAGAAACTATACCCATATCAACCGGAATAAAAATATTGCTGTAAAATGGAATTAAAATAAAATTAAGGAAGCGACCAACAACAGTACTGATTCCGTAAACTACCGTCTCCTTTGAAAGTTGCTTTAGTTTTTCAAGCATTTCTCAGGTATGAAGTCTCAAATCTAACGATATATCCAACGCGGAAACACTATGGGTAATAGCACCAACCGAAATATAATCTACACCGCATTCGGCAATTTGAGCTATTGTATCGAGAGTAATCCCTCCCGATGCTTCAATTAAACATCTGTTATTAACAATTTTAACAGCCTCGCGTAAATCATTAAGCGGAAAATTATCAAGCATGATTATATCTACACTTGAATTTAAGGCTTCTTCTAATTCTGTGAAATTTGAAACTTCTACTTCAATTTTATACGATGTTTCATTCTCAACTTGATGCTCTTTACACAATTTTACTGCATTTGTGATAGAACCTGCAGCAATTATATGATTATCTTTAATCAGATACATATCATATAAGCCTGACCTGTGATTAATTCCGCCACCTATTCTGACCGCCAATTTATCTAAATATCTAAGACCGGGAACTGTTTTTCTTGTATCTAATATTTTTGTTTTTGAGCCGGCAATTCTCTTTTTATAGCTTTCGACTGTAGTAGCAATTCCCGACATTCTTTGCATCATGTTTAAAGCAGTGCGTTCTGCAGTAAGTATTGATGACGCTTTTCCTCTAACTGAAGCAATTATTATACCCGCTTCAAGAGTATCGCCATCCCCAACAAATTTTTCGAATCTCAGACTCTCGTCAATCAACATAAAAACTCTTTCGGCAACTTCTAACCCCGCAATTTTACCCGGAGCCTTTAATAGAAAATCACCGGAAGCAAGTGCTTCTGACCCCACCGTTGCCTCTGTTGTAATATCTCCGCTTTTAATATCTTCTTCAAGGGCGGTTTCAATAATTCTATCAACTAATTTAATATTCATTTTTCTTCAAAATATTTATCAATAAGATTATTAAAGAGTTCGGGACTTCTAACAACCCGTAATGTTTGAGCATCTAAAAAAGCGTGAGTAGTAAAACCGGTAGCAATAACCCTTGAATCTCTTTCGGCTTTTATGACATATTCAATTTTTAACCGTGCTAAAGGTTTATCTCTTAAAGAACTTTCAATATTTAGCAGTTCATCGTATTCTGCCGGGTGAAAATATTTAATATATGCTTCAATAACCGGCAATAAGAATCCTTTTTTTTCCAAACCATCGTAAGATAACCCTAATTCTCTGATAAGTTCGGTTCTACCAATCTCAAAATATTCAAGAAATTTACCGTTGTAAACTCTTTTCATCTGGTCAGTATCAGCGTACCTAACTCTTATCTGAAAAGTATTCAGAATCATTATTCAACTACCTCACCTATTGCGGAAAACTTATCAATTCTACTTTGAACCAATTTATCGGCTTTAATTTTTGAAAGAGTGTTTAATTCTTCAATTATCACATTTTTTAGAACTTCACCCATCTCGCTGTGATTTTTATGAGCACCGCCCAAAGGTTCGGGTACAATTCTGTCAATAACTTTTAACGGCAATAAATCGGGTGCAGTTAGTTTTAAAGCTTCGGCTGCCTGCTCTTTATATTCCCAACTTCTCCACAAAATACTTGAGCAAGACTCGGGACTAATAACAGAATACCAACAATTTTCAAGCATTAAAATTCTATCTCCTACGCCGATTCCCAAAGCACCGCCTGATGCACCTTCACCAATAATAATAACCAAAATGGGAACTTTAAGTTTAGACATTTCAAATAAATTGCGCGCAATTGCCTCGGCTTGCCCGCGTTCTTCTGCTTCAAGACCGGGGAAAGCACCCGGCGTATCTAACATAGTAACAACGGGGATATGAAATTTCTCTGCCATTTTCATTAAACGAAGGGCTTTTCTGTAACCTTCAGGATTGGGCATACCAAAATTACGGTAAACATTTGATTTAGTATCCCTTCCCTTCTGATGCCCTATAATCATTACTTTATGATTGCCAATTTTTGCAAGCCCGCCAACAATTGCCTTATCATCTTTGAAGTACCTGTCACCGTGCAGCTCCGTAAAATTCTCTGTGATCATATAAATATAGTCAAGAGTGTAAGGGCGGTCGGGGTGGCGTGCTAATTGAACTCTCTGCCATCTTGTCAAATTTTTATAAATATCCTCTTTCAGGTTTTTCACCTTCTCTTCAATGAGTTTGATTTCAGAATCGATATTTAACCCATCAGACATTTTTCTCATTTCATTGAGTTTATCTTCTAACTCAACAATTGGTTTTTCGAAATCGAGAATAGTTTTAGCCATTTTAAATCCGTTTGTTTAAAAGTATATTAAGAGTTTTACCGATAATTTCTATATCTAACCAAATATTCTGATGCTGTGCATAAAATAAATCAGTTTGTGCCGGAAATTGCCCCTCGTCACCTTCTGTAAACCAAAAACCTGTTAATCCGGGTTTCCCGATATATGGTTCACCGGTAAATTTAACTTTTGGTCCTACAAAGCTTTTACTGCCTGAAATCACAGCCGGTATTTCAAGCAATATATTATACAAATTTTTTGCCTGAGTAGAAATCAGTCTTAAAAAAAATAACGGAGGCAATACAAAAAATAAGATAAAAAAAGATAAACACAAATCAAATACTCTCTTAATAATTCTGTGAAGTAAACTCGAAATATTATAATTTACTTCAAAAAACGGCATGTTATTTAACATAGAAACTTCCGATTTGCCGACAAGAAATTCCATATCCTGCCCGGCAAGTTGAAATTCGACATTTTCTTTGTTACATGCAGCCACTATCGCAATCATTTGATTGTAACTTAATTCGGTTGAAGAGAATATTACTTCTTTAATATCGTGTTCTCTAAGTACTTTTATAATATTTTCAACACTGCCTAAAACTTTAAATTCACCAATTTTTTCGCCAATTTCTTTTCTATTTAAACCGATAAATCCGGCAATTATTCTCCCTGATTTTAGGTTCGCCGCAAATTTAACCGCTAATTCTTCTGCATTTTTACCTGTTCCCACAATAACCGACCTTTTACTCTGCCTGTAACCGTCGCTTATTCCTGCTTTGAAGAAAACTTTTGCAATAACTCGCCAACCCCCTAAGAAAAATGGGAGAAGGATATAAGATACTAAAATGTGTCCCCTGCTGAATGCAAAATCCTTGAAAAAATATGTTAAAGATGAAACAATAAAGAAACTAAAAAAAATGGCTGAGAATGTTTTTAAAACAGGTAGTTTATCTCTCCTGTAAACAGAAAGCACCGATCCCGTAATCAAATATAATAATACCGGTACTCCAAAAACAAACGGAACCCCGAAATCAGGAACACCCAACCAGCCGCTTATTGACATATAAATATGCTCTCCGATAAAAAAAGCCGTATTATAGAACAATAAATCAAGAAATAATGCCGTAAATACGAGTCGTTTTTTTGCCGCAAATGCCACAACCTCCCTGATTATTATGGCAACTCTTAACAACCAAAGAACAGGAATAGAACTTGCAAAGTGCTTTTTTACAAAAATGTGCATTGCATCATAAAATATCTTTGTTTCGTTTAAACTGCTTCTTTTTGTACTCTCCCCTTTGTAATGAATTATTTGAGTAGTATGTACATAATAAACTTTCAAACCGGCATTTTGGATTCTGTAACAGTAGTCTAAATCTTCGCCGTACATAAAAAATATTTCATCTAACCCCCCAATTTTTTCATACGCTTCACGGGTAAGCATCATAAATGAACCCGAAATGGCATCTACCTCATAAGTTTGATTTTCGTCAAGGTAGGTTAAATTATATTTCGCAAAAAATTTGCTGTTAGGGAAGAGTGAACTTAAACCGGTAACTTTACAGAATGATGCCCAAGGACTCGGGAAACCACGCCGGCAAGCTAATTGAAGTGTACCGTCGGGATTTAGAATCTTACAACCCGCCATTCCCGCACCGGGAGTATTGTCAAAAAAGGAAACCATTTTTTTGAATGTGTCTTCCTCAACCAATGTATCGGGGTTTAACAGAAGAAGGTATCTTCCTTTCGCAATTTTTAAACCGAGGTTATTAGCTTTACTGAATCCGGCGTTATAATTGTTTTCGATTAAAATAACACCGGGGAATTTTTCTTTTATAAGCTCAACACTACCGTCATCTGAATTATTATCAACAACAATAATTTCAATAGTTAGCCCTTCAGAAGCTTTTTTGATTGAATTTAAAAGGTTTTCGAGAAACTCTTTAACATTATAATTAACGATAATAACAGAAAGGTCCAAATTAAACCTGCTACAACCTACCTAAAATGCTTCTAATTCTGAGAGCCCAAACCCTGTAAATTGCTTCTCTAACAATTTTTTTTGACATCTTAGATTTACCGCTTTGTCTGTCAATAAAAATAATGGGGATTTCGGCAATTTTATACCCTTTTCTGAACGCCTTAAAGTTCATTTCAATTTGAAAGGCATATCCGTTTGATTTGATATTATCAAGATTTATACTTTCAAGGACTTCCCGTTTGAAGCATTTAAAGCCACCGGTTGCATCTTTAACAGGCATTCCGGTAATTACACGGGTGTAAATATTTGCGAAGTAACTCAACAAGAGCCTCCTCATTGGCCAGTTAATAACATTAACGCCTGTGATATACCTACTTCCGATAACTAAATCTGCTTCATTCATTTTTTTGATGAAATTCGGAATTTCTTTCGGGTCATGTGAAAAATCGGCATCCATTTCAAATATAAAATCAAATTTATTCTCAATTGCATATTTGAAACCTGCTACATAAGCAGTACCGAGCCCCATTTTTGCGGGTCTTTTTAACACATTTATTCTCGGTTCGCTATCAGCAATTGAAGCTATGTAATCACCGGTACCGTCCGGAGAATTATCATCAACAACCAGAATATGCAAATCAGGTAAATTTAACGAAAATAATTCGGGAATTAAGTTCTTAATATTGTCTAATTCGTTATATGTCGGAATTATAACTAATGATCTTTTACTCATATCTAAATCTCAATTTAATAGTGCCCTTTACCAAAAATTACTACAAAAATGGTTCTTATTAAAATAAGAATGTCAGTTTTTAACGAAATATTTTCAATGTAAAACAAATCATACTGAAGTTTTGTCTTAACATCTTCAATAGTTTCGTCATATTTGTGTTTTACTTGTGCCCAACCGGTAATTCCCGGTCTTACTTTCAATCTTCTACTATAATACGGAATTTCTTTTGACAACTGTTCTACAAAAAATGGTCTTTCGGGGCGTGGTCCAACCAAACTCATCTCCCCTTTAAATACATTTATCATCTGTGGAATTTCATCAATTCTAACTTTTCTGATAAATTTACCGACCTTTGTAATTCTCGGGTCATCTTTCATAGACCATACGGGACCGGTTTTCTCTTCAGCATCCGTTCTCATTGATCTAAATTTATACATTTTGAATATTTTACCGTTTAACCCGCATCTGTCTTGTTTAAACAATGCAGGACCTTTAGAGTCAATTTTGATTGCAATTGCCGTAATAATTATGATAGGAAAAGTAACAATTAATATGATTACGGCAGCAAAAATATCCAAAAGTCGCTTTGCAATTTTTTCCCAATCGGTCATTAATTGAGGATTAATGCTTATTAACGGAAAACCGTACAGCTGCATAGTGCGTGCCTGCCCGCTCAATATTTCATATAAATCGGGAATAATTTTAAGTGCAACTTCTTTATCTTCGCATTTAGCAATTATTTCAATCAACATATCGTCATATTGCCTTCCCACAGCAATAATTACTTCTTTAATCCCATGCTCTTCTATAATCTTTTCAATTTCTTTAATGTGGCCAAGAACAGGCATCCCTTTGTAATTTTTGCCTATATTCTCATCTTTAACCGCAGCAAACCCCGTAACATCTAACCCTAAAGCCCTGTGGTCTATAATTTCATCGCTCACCATTTGAGCTTTTTCGTTAAAGCCTACAATAAGGGTTTTTCTTCTTCCTATTCCTTTTAATAACAAATATCTTTGCAAACTTCTGATAAAAAGTCTTCCGGAAAAGGCGAAAGCGAGCAGTAAACCCCAATAAACGAATAACCAGTACCTAATTTGTCCTGCAAAAGCAGGGTCACTTTCATCAAGCGAAATTAAAAAATAAAGAAGAAAAATCCCGATAAAAGAAGTTTTAAAGAGAGTGAGCAATTCATCAAATCGTGAAAGCGCAAACCAAGTTCTGTACATGCCAAAAAAGATGAATAACGCAAGCCAGTAGAGAAACACTACTAACATAGGCAAAATAAGTTCTGGCATAAGTACTACTTGAAACCAGCCGGTCTCAAATCTGATTAAAAACAGAAATAACCATGCAAGGTTAATCGAAATAAAATCAGTAAGTAATAATAAAAGCCGTTCGGTTCTTTTCTCCAAAATATCCTTTAGCGAACC
>JACSRR010000034.1 GCA_014879635.1 Ignavibacteriaceae bacterium
ATTATATTCAAAATCTGTAAAAAAATGAAATGAATGTTTTCAAAACTTCACAGGTGGTTTTTAATCCGGTTTTTAGTAGCTCCGGTTTCATTTTGTCTAATGTTTTTCTTAATTCTGAAGTTGATCATCATTAAGTGGAAGTTTCACCTCCGTTTACTACTTTTTGTGGAGTATCATAAAAGTGGAGTTTTAATCTGAGGGTGGTATTGCAAAATGTGCTGGCCTTCCTCTTTACACAGATATTTAATGTGTTATTTAAGGAAGGCATCAAAAATTGTATTGGTGTTATTTAAAAAACTTTATTGCAACTAAGTGTAGTTCTCGTACAATGAAGAATAAGAAAGAATGAGTGTAAATCCCGGTAAATAATCCCGCAACAGAAAATCCAAAAAACTTAAGTACAGGTCAATTCTATTCTTCTTTTGATATCCTCAATTAGTTCTTTCGTTTTCTGACTTGAAGAAATCTCTTTCTCAATTTCAGCACAGGCGTGTAGTACGGTTGAGTGATCCCTGCCACCAAAGTGAAGACCAATCATTTTTAATGTTAATTTAGTCATCGATTTAGTTAAGTACATACAAATCTGTCTTGCTCTTGCAATATCACTCTTACGGGTCTTATCTCTAATTTTTTTCTCGTCAACACCAAGAAAATCACAAACAATTTTAGTAATAGAATCAACACTTATATTAACAATGCGGGTTGAAGAAATATCTTTAACGCACATTTTAACAAGCTCGATATTTAAGTCAACATTTGTAAGTGTCATTTGAGCCAGAATTTTTAACAGGCAACCTTCTAATTCTCTAACATTAGATTTAACATGGCTTGCCATATACTCAATCATTTCGTTTGTTAGTTGAAGGTTGTACCTTTCTGCCTTTTTGTTTAGAATTGCCATTCTTGTTTCAAAATCAGGAGGTTGAATATCAACAGGAAGCCCCCAGCTAAAACGGGAGGTAAGTCTCTCATCCAAATCTTTTAACTCTTTTGCCGGGCGGTCGCTGGTCAAAATAATTTGTTTACCGTCATGATAAAGAGAATTAAAAATATTGAAAAAGAGCTCAATAGTACCGGGTTTTCCGGTTAAAAATTGAATATCGTCAATTATCAACACATCAAGATTGCGGTACTTGCTACTGAACTCAGCCACTTTCCGGTTTTGAATATTTTCTACAAATTCACTTGTAAAACGGTCAGACGAAGTATATAGAACGCTTTTAGATCTGTGGTTAGCGTAAATTGCATTACCAACGGCGTGTATTAAGTGAGTTTTACCCAATCCTACACCACCGTAAATAAACAGCGGATTAAAAGATGTATTCCCCGGATTTTCGCTTATAGCAATAGCTGCAGCTCTCGCTAACTGATTACCGGCTCCTTTAATAAAGGTATCAAATGTATATCTGGGATCAAGCCCGGTATCGTCAAATGAGATTTGTTTTATTTCGGGTAACTCTAATAAAATTTTACTGGAGGTAGCACCGTTTCCGTTTTTTGGTTCTTCAACAGATCTGCTTTCCTCTTCATCTGTTTGAGAATTCTTGTTCAAATTGTCACTGTATTCATAAACCAATTTAGCACCGGAACCGAGAACTTCCACGAGTGAACGGTTTATTACCCTGTTGTATTTATCTTCTAAATACTCATATAAAAAAGGATCATGTAATTGTATTGTCAGTCTGTTATTGTCTAAACTTATCGGTTTTATAGGCATAAACCAAGTATTGTAGGTCATTAACGGAACCCTGTCTTTGATAATTTCGAGGAATTCCTGCCATACTGATTCATGCGACCGGATTTGTTGCATTTATCTTATCCACATTTTTAAGTTATTGATTTTTCAGTAGTTAGTATAAAAAATTAACCATTTGAAAAAGTTTTCCACATGTTATCAACATTTTCGACTAAATGGTAAGTTATTATTAAACAACGATTTAAGGAGTTTGACTTTAAGATATTTAACAAGTGGGACAACATTTTAGGTCAAACAAACATTTTTTTTGTCGTGAAACATTTTCACAAACTAAAGTTATCCACATTTTGTCCACAAGCGGTATTACTCCATAACCCACTTCAAAATTATCTAAATTAAGAATGTA
>JACSRR010000032.1 GCA_014879635.1 Ignavibacteriaceae bacterium
AGATCTACACTCTCTCCGTCGTCGGCAGCGTCAGATGTGTATAAGAGACAGATATTAAAGGGAAAGTTTACGATTCAAATACAAAATTGCCTCTTGTGGGAGCAAACATATTAGTGAGAGGAACAAATACAGGAACGGCAACTGACAATAACGGTTTTTTTAGCTTAAAAAACTTGAATATACCAGCTGTTTCACTAACTGTGTCAATTATTGGTTATAAATCTGAAGCGGTTAAAATAGCCGGTTCAAATTATAGCGGTGATACCATATTTGTTCCGCTAAAAGAAACGCTGATTGAACTTGGTTCGGTTGTAGTAACCGGTACAAATAATGCACACCTTTACGAAAATGTTCCGGTTAAAACTGAATTGGTAACGAGAAAATTAATTCAACATCAAGGAGCATGTAATTTATCGCAAGCATTAGGTTTGCAAACCGGTGTAATGGTAGAAAATGATTGCAATAATTGTAATTTTACTCAGGTAAGAATTTTAGGTTTTGACGGTAAATACACTCAAATATTGATAGACGGAGACCCCGTTATAAGCTCCTTAGGCGGTGTTTACGGTTTAGAGCATTATCCGCAAGAAATGATTGAACAAATTGAGATTGTTAAAGGCGGAGGCTCTTCTTTGTATGGCGCAGGTGCGGTAGCAGGAACTGTAAATTTATTGACACGAAAACCACAAAATAATTCAACAAGGGTTGGGTTCTACGGTTCTTCTTACGGTGGTGCTTATGATCAACAAATTGGTGCAGTTGCAGAAATAGTATCTGATTCAAAAGATGCAGGTTTCTTTATATTTGGCTCAACAAGATTTAGAACAGAGTATGACCATAACAATGACGGCTTTACGGAAATGGGAAAATTAACAAATGAAACCATCGGTTTTACCGGTTTTGTTAAACCTACCGGAAATTCTGATTTATCTGTCTCTTTCCATAGAATTTTTGAAGAAAGAAGGGGAGGCAGTACATTAAACAAGCCGGTACACGAATCAGAGATTGCCGAATGGACTAAACACTATAAATTTGGCGGTAAAATTAGATTTGAACATAGAATGAGCACCAATTTCTCTTACAAATTTAATTATGCACTAAGTCTATTAGATAGAGATTCTTATTACGGTGGTTTGAGTGAAGATACTCCGGAAGCAAAACTGGAAGCCCTAAACTTTTACGGATTTTCGCAAAACCCACTTCACACCGGTGGTTTTCAAGCCAACTATATAGCAGGTAACCACTTTTTAACGGCAGGGATTCAATTCGATTATGATAAGATTCTTGATGAAAGTGTTGCTTCGGCTGCTTATTATTTAAACGAAAAGTTTTCAAATACAGGCTTATATATCAAGGATGAGTTTTTTGTGGGAAATAGTAATCAGTTTAACATAATTGCAGGATTTAGAGTGGATAAACATTCTGCCTTGCAAGACTGGATTTTTAGCCCAAGATTGAGCGCCAAATATCAAATTTCCGAAGCTCTAAAAATGAGGGCAAGTTATTCAACCGGATTTAAAGCTCCTCAAATTTTTGACGAAGATTTACATATCTGTGGATTAGAAGGTACTCAAAGAGTTATAAGAAATGCTGAAGGCTTAAAAGAAGAGAAGAGTACTACTTTTTCACTCGGCTTAGAATTTTTGGATTTTATAGGCGAAATTCCCCTGCTTTTTGGTGTTACGCTTTTTAATACTGACCTTAACAATGCTTATAACGATGAATATGTTTCATCTGACGGTACAATTGAAGTGTGGAGAAGAGTTAATACCGGAGGTGCAAACGCAAAGGGAATTGAAGTGGATTTTGGAATTAAACCAACCGGCAATTTGGAATTTAGAAGCGGTTTAACTCTCAAAGAAAACAAGTACTCCGAAGTCTTAAACGACTTTAATACAGATAAATTTCTAAGAACTCCGGATATGTTTGGTTATGCAAGAGTTACATTTGAAATTGGGGATGGATTTACATTATTTTCTTCGTTAAAATATACCGGTAGTATGTTAGTGCCTCATGAAATAGCTGTAGATTTTCAGTCTGACCCGATATTAGAATTAGTATCCTCAGAAGAGTTTTTTGAGGTTGATTTTTCCATA
>JACSRR010000400.1 GCA_014879635.1 Ignavibacteriaceae bacterium
TTTATGAATGAATATATTTTCACAAGTTTCTTGCTTTTATTATGATATGGTGAGTTCAAAAATTCACCAAATTTCTTTATTTCTTTCTTAGAAAATGTAGAGAGAAGCATGAAAATTTCGCTGTGAATTTTTTTTATCATCATAATTATTCGCTATAATGTTGTACTTGATTGAAGAATAAAGTAACGTAAAATCATTAAATATTTGCTTAAAATCAAGTTTTTAAGTTAGTTAGAAAGAATATTTATTGTTTTTGGTCGCTATAAAATGAAAAAAGAATGATTGGATTAGCTTTTAAATCTGACTATTATTGTAATGTAGCAAATGTCTCTGGAAGATTATTAAATGCAATACAAATTGAATTAAATGTCATTAAGAAAAAGAAATCCCTCAAGAGTTGTTGAAAAGGCACAGAATCGACTACGAGCGGTAGAGTTGATTGACGTAAAGTATGGGACGATGATAGAGTATAGTGGAGGAAATAATACTCTTACTTATAGTATAGTTTCAAAAAAGATTTTGGAATACAGAACTTTAATTGAAGATTACAATATAAAGCTTGAAGAAGCTGATTTGATTGGAAACACTATTGCAAAAGCAGAACAAGAATTAAGTGATATGTATACGACAATTTTAGCGGGAGCAAAAAGTCGCTTTGGGCTGGATTCCGATGAAGTAAAGATACTTGGTGGGACTCGTAAATCCGAAAGAAAAAAACCGTTTAGAAAAAATATTTCATAAATTAAACGATGGCAAATGTCATGAAAATAAATCATTTATTTTTAATATTGTTTCTTTTATTAACTGTTCAACTAACATCAAATGCTCAATGGTTACTTATATCAAGTGGAATGGGCGGTATTCCGGTTCTTTCATTAACCACAAACGGAAATGCTATCTTTGCAGGATCTTATTTTAATTTTGGTGGTGTATATATAACTACAAATAACGGTGCAACCTGGACTCAAACTACTTTGAATAATCGAAACATATACTCATTAACAGCCAATGGGAATAATATTTTTGCAGGAACTTTTCTTTTGGGTGTATTCTATTCCTCAAATAATGGTGCAAATTGGACTACAACTTCACTGAGCGCTACAGTACTTTCGTTATCGTATAATAATAGTTATACATATGCCGGAACTGAATTAAATGGTGTATATCGAACCACTGATAATATAAATTGGCAATCAACTTCATTAAACGACAGAAATATTCGTTCATTAGCCGTAAATGGGATTAATGTCTTTGCTGGAACAATGGTTGACGGAGTTTATTTGTCAACAAATAGTGGTGCAAATTGGATGCAAACTTCATTAATTAATAGGAATGTTTATGCTCTTTCCATAAACGGAAATTTTATCTTTGCCGGTACAAATACAGGTGTCTATTTATCATCAAATAATGGCGCAAACTGGATTCAGACTTCACTAAATAACCAAATCATTAACACAATATCTATTTCTGGGAATAACATATTTGTTGGAACTGAAGGTAATGGTATTTTCATATCAAATAATAACGGTGTAAATTGGGTTCAGAAAAATGAAGGATTAGGAAATAATTTCATATTATCGTTATGTATTAATAATAATTACGTATTTGCTGGAACAAACATTGGAACATACAGAAGACCAATTAGTGAATTAACAAATCATCAGACCGTATCAAATATTGTTCCGCATTCATTTTTACTCCATCAAAACTATCCTAACCCATTCAATCCATCAACAGAAATTAGATTTGATGTTCCAAAGTTCTCATTAATAAAATTAATTGTTTATGATTTTTTGGGAAAAGAAGTTGCTGAACTTGTTAATGAAGAATTACATGAAGGAGAATATTCTGTTGAGTGGAATGCTGAAAATTTTTCAAGTGGAGTGTATTTCTACAAGCTAATTTCAGATAATTTTACAGAAACAAGAAAAATGATTTTGATGAAATGAATTTTATAATCAATAGCTAAAGATAATCCATAATTAAACATACCATTTAATGAATAAGAGACATCATTTCTACTGTCATATGCTGTCTCTTATACACATCT
>JACSRR010000031.1 GCA_014879635.1 Ignavibacteriaceae bacterium
AGATGTGTATAAGAGACAGAAATAAAAGAAAACGGTTTTATGGCAAAAACAAAAATATCTAATCTAAGTGTTAAAAATATTTTAAACTCATCTGCTGAATTTGAAGGGAAAGAAGTTTCTATATCCGGTTGGGTAAGAACTTCACGTTCTTCTAAGACTTTTGGTTTTATTGAGTTAAACGACGGATCATGTTTTAAAAATATTCAAGTAGTTTATGATGATAAAATTTCTAACTTTGATGAAATTGAAAAGGTATCTTTAGGTTCTTCACTTTCGGTTACCGGTTTGATTGTAAAATCGCCCGGTGAAAAACAAGCTGTTGAATTAAACGCTACTAAAATTTCGGTTATTGGCGCAGCTTCACCCGAAAACCCGATTCAAAAGAAAAGACATTCCTTTGAGTTTTTAAGAACAATTGCACATTTGAGACCCAGAACAAACACCTACATGGCTGTTTTTAGAGTCCGTTCAATTATCTCGCATGCTATTCACAAATTTTTTCAAGAGCAAGGATTTGTTTATATCCACACACCTATTATAACAAGTAGTGATGCTGAAGGTGCAGGCGATATGTTTAGAGTTTCAACTTTAGACCCAAATAATCCTCCGAGAACAGATGATAAAAAAATTGACTTCTCTCAGGAATTGCTCGGTAAGCCATCATTTTTAACAGTAAGCGGACAATTAACTGTTGAGCCATTTTGCTTTGCTTTCAGAAATGTATATACTTTTGGACCAACTTTTAGAGCCGAAAACTCAAATACTGCCCGTCATGCAAATGAATTTTGGATGATTGAACCCGAAATTGCTTTTGCCGGATTAGAGGAAGATATGAGTTTAGCAGAAGATATGATGAAATACATAATCAATTCGGTGTTAAATGAAGCACCTGATGAAATGGAATTTTTTAATAAATTAATTGATACAGAACTCCTATCCCGGTTAGATAATTTAATAAAATCTGATTTTGAGATTATAACTTATACTGAAGCTGTCAATCTTTTAAAAAAATCGGGTGAATCATTTGAATACCCTGTTGAATGGGGAGAAAATCTCCAAACGGAACATGAAAGATATATAACCGAAAAGATTTTTAACAAACCTGTTTTTGTAATAGATTATCCAAAAGATATCAAAGCTTTTTATATGAAGCTAAATGATGACGGTAAAACTGTTAGAGCAATGGATCTCCTTGTTCCCGGTGTGGGTGAAATAATAGGTGGTTCGCAGCGTGAAGAACGATTCGATGTATTAGAGGCTAAAATGAAAGCTCTTGGCATTGACCCACACGAGTATGATTGGTATCAAGATGTTCGTAGATTCGGAACTTTCCCGCACGCCGGATTCGGTTTAGGATTAGAAAGAGCCGTAATGTACCTCACGGGCATGAAAAATATTAGGGATGTGATACCTTATCCCAGAACTCCAAATAATTTATTATTCTGATATTCTCAAGGGGGGATTATGGGCAATAACACTGAAACTTTTAAGGTTGATCAAACCTCAAAGAAAATTCTTATAGTTTTTTTAATTGTACTCATTTTTTATTTATTGGAGATTTTTTCTCCAATTATAATTCCTCTTTGTTTCGCTTTTTTATTTGCTACTCTTTTTCAACCTCTTACATCTTTTTTAAGAGGAAAAAAAGTACCATTTTGGCTGACAATTCCTATAATTTCAATTCTTACTCTGGGAATTGTTTTTGTGATTTATGTTGTTCTTTCAAGTACAATTGCCGAAGTAGTTCAAAACAATACTATGCTTGTTACTCAATTAGAACAAAAATCAGAAAAAGTTATCGAATCGATAAATTCATTGATTTATTCTTTTACAGGCGAAAAATTCAGTACTGCAGAATTAACTAAGATGATAAATCCAAATGAAATTATGTCAAATCTGGGGCAGAGTTTTTTGGCATCTTTAACTAGTTTCACGGGTGGATTCTTTTGGTTTTCTATTTATTATGTGGTATTCTTAATTTCACTCCCAAACTACAAAAAATACTTCAATTATGTTATTGATGAAACAAAAGCCAAACCGGCA
>JACSRR010000100.1 GCA_014879635.1 Ignavibacteriaceae bacterium
CTCACTTTCCTTTACTTTCCTCATTGATACTCTCCCAAAAATTCACTATTTTTGTAATTATCCAATTTTTAATTCAAGTCTAATATAATAATGTCTAATAACGGTGTTAATAAAGGTAAAATTATTCAGGTAATCGGTCCGGTTGTGGATATTGATTTCTCTGAAGGTCATTTACCTGCTATCAATAATGCTATTGATATCAAAAGAAAAAACATTGACGGTAATGAAGATGTACTCGTTGTTGAAGTTCAGCAACATTTAGGTGAAAATAGAGTTAGAGCAGTTGCGATGGATTCCACTGATGGTCTCGTGAGAGGTACTGAAGCAATTGACAGAAATGAACCTATCACTGTACCCGTGGGAAAAAATGTTCTCGGCAGATTAATCAATGTCACAGGTGATCCAATTGATGGTAAAGGTCCTATCGTTACTGAAAAACATTATCCGATTCACAGACCTTCTCCGAAATTCGATGAGTTATCCACTCAAAAAGAAATGTTTGAAACCGGTATTAAAGTTATTGACTTACTTGAACCATATACTAAAGGTGGTAAAACAGGATTATTTGGTGGTGCCGGTGTTGGTAAAACAGTTTTAATTCAGGAATTGATTCATAATATCGCTAAACATCACGGTGGATTTTCTGTATTCGCGGGTGTTGGTGAAAGAACTCGTGAAGGAAATGACTTATATCTTGAAATGACTGAGTCAGGTGTTATAAATAATACTTCTCTCGTATTCGGACAGATGAATGAACCTCCTGGTGCGAGATTAAGAGTTGCTTTGACTGCTCTTACCATAGCTGAATCTTTCAGAGATGAAGAAGGTAAAGACGTATTGTTGTTCATTGATAATATTTTCAGATTTACTCAGGCAGGTTCTGAAGTTTCCGCGTTGTTAGGTCGTATGCCTTCAGCGGTAGGATATCAGCCAAACCTTGCAACTGAGATGGGTGCCTTACAGGAAAGAATTACTTCTACTAAAAAAGGTTCTGTTACTTCCATTCAGGCGATTTATGTACCTGCGGATGACTATACTGATCCTGCTCCTGCTACTACATTCTCTCACTTGGACGCGACTACTGAGCTTTCAAGAAAAATTTCTGAGTTAGGTATTTACCCTGCGGTTGATCCTTTGACTTCTTCTTCAAGAATTCTTGATCCGCTCGTAGTTGGTGATGAACATTATAATACAGCACAGGAAGTTAAAAGAGTATTACAGAATTATAAAGATTTACAGGATATTATTAATATTCTTGGTATTGATGAATTATCTGAAGATGATAAACTTATTGTTGCAAGAGCAAGAAGAATTCAGAGATTTTTATCTCAGCCATTCTTCGTTGCTGAGCAGTTCACAAATATTCCCGGTCAGTATGTAAAACTTGAAGATTCGATAAAAGGATTCCAAATGATATTAAACGGTGAGTGTGATCATTTACCTGAGATGGCGTTTAACCTTGTCGGAACTATTGAACAGGCATTTGAAAAAGCAAAAGAAATGGCATAAGATTTTTAATGGAAAAACTTCTTGATTTAGATATAGTCAGTCCTACAGCTAAAGTATTCAGCGGAAAAATAAAAACTATAATCGCTCCGGGATCTCTCGGTGGATTTCAAGTTATGTTTAATCACGCTCCATTAGTTTCTACTTTAAATGTAGGTAAACTGAAAATCGTTGATGAAAATGAAAAAGAAAAGTTGTATGCAATCAGTGGCGGAATTTTAGAAGTTAATAATAATAAAGTTTCTGTTCTCGCAGAGAATATTGAAACTCCTGAAGAATTGAACATTGAAAGAATAAAAGCGGCAATTGCAAGATACGAAGACATTTTACATAGAAAAGAAGAGGGAACTGATCCTGAAGAAATCAGGTTATTGTTAAAAATTGAGTATAACAGACTTTCATTATTAAATAAACTTGGCTTAAACTAAAGCCCGTTTTATTTAAGTCCCCCTTTGGAGGGGGGTTGGGGGGAGGATTTTCCCGTTCCTTAATTGTCATTCTGAGGAACAAAGTGACGAAGAATCTCAAAAACAAAATTGTTCTTTTAAAAATAAAAAGTGTAACTACATTTCTAAACAAAAAGGAATGTATTGTGAGTCTTAAAAAAATCCACAGAGCGTAATTCACCAGTCGGGTCCGTAGCTCAGCGGTAGAGCATCTGCCTTTTAAGCAGAGGGTCGGTGGTTCGAGCCCACCCGCACTCACAAAAAACCTCAAAGCAATTAGTTTTGGGGTTTTTTTATTTTAAAGGGTGCAAATTCACTTTGTTTGTTGCGAAAAGTTTGCTGTTCTAAGTTCAGGGTTGAACGAATAGCCGCAAATAGCACCCCAATTTGGTTGAAATTTGAAAGTTCTCCCGCAACGGGCGGAACATTACAGTTTTTCTTTGTTTTGACGGGATCACTAACAACAGAATTTAGTGGGTGTGCAAAGCAGAATGAAGTTTGATAAATAAGAATGCAGTTTTAACTATTACTGAATTATGTGTACTAATTTTAAGTCCTCTATACGGGTAGAATTTCAATCGTCAATAAAAGACCTTTAAATGAATGAGTTAAACAATTGTTTCATGATTTGAAGATAATTTATTAAACTAAAATATGTTACTCATTTTAACTGTTTTGCCAATTTTTATAAAAAGACAAATATTGATTTCCCTCTACAAAACTAAAATTTTTGAGAGCACATATTTTTAACAAAAGGACATAGCAAAGCATCATTAAAATAATTCAAAAAACCATTTCTTAAACCCCTGCACTTCTTCCATAGTTTCTGAAAATTACATTTATAAGGATTTCTTTTATTTTGGGGTCTTCTAACTTCTTGTAGAAATCAAATTGCGTGTTTACATAGCTTAACAAGGTTTCATCTAATACTTCTTCAAATTTCTTTTTTTTGTTTTGTTCAGTATTATCACCCGCCATTACTTTCTGAAGTCCCTCGTGTTTATGAATTCTTTCGTTTACATGTTGAATCATAATACGGTGTTCATCGTTAAGTTGTTCACCAAAAACTTCATTGATTTTTTTAATTATTTCCGAAAGGAGTTCTTGAGGCTCTTCCTTTTTTTGACCGGCTTCGGCTGTAATGGGGTTTAGAATGCCGGGTCTGCCTTCAAATGAGGAGTGGTGTTCACGCAGTATTTGTATTCTTAGCGATTCGAGATCAACCGAATCTGAAAGGTCAATCCCCGTATAATGGTATTTGGGTAACTTTTGGTTGAGGTATTTTAAAAATATAAAAAGTTTTTCCATGCTTACATCAACAAAGTCGATTATCTGCGAGATGTATCCGTAAAGCCTTATGTATGATTGGATCTCCGACTTAAAATTATTCCTTATTTCAATATCTTCAATCTCTTTCCATCTATCTACAACCCTATTAATTAACGGTTGAAGCTGCTCATCGGTTTTTGATTCTGTGTAAAATTCAAAACAAAATTCATCTATTTCTGTTTTTGTGAAAAGATTATAACTGTTTATGTTGCTTTCAATATCGTAAAGTTTGTTCGGGTCGGTTTCTTCAGAGAGCAAGGTAGTAGTATAAAAGGGTTCGAATGATTCAATAATTTTCTCATACTCATTCACAAAATCCAGAACAAATGTTCCTGTTTTCCCGGTTGTCACTCTGTTGAGCCGTGAAAGAGTTTGAACGCATTGAATACCGTCAAGAACTTTATCAATGAACATAGAATGTAGTAGTGGTTCATCGTAGCCCGTTTGAAACTTGTTTGATACAATTAGAAGCCTGAATCTTGGGTCTTTTAATCCTTTTTCAATCGTAACTCCGTATGAAAGTCCGTTTTCTTTGTTCAGGGAGTCTTCTGAATATTCCTGCCCGTTAGACTCAACGATACCGCTAAAAGCCACAAGACATGAATAAGGTAGTGCAAGCTCCTTCATTTGTTTTACCATTTCTTTGAAAAATAGCACACAATGAAGCCTTGACCTTACAACTACCATCGCTCTTCCCCTACCGCCAATTGTCTTTTCAGTTTTATATCTGAATTGATCAAGAATTATCATCACTTTCCGGTGTATAGTCTCTTCATGAGAATCGGCAAAATTAATGAGGGCTCTACTTGCCTCTCCTTCGGGTAACTTTTTATCTTCTGAATTTTTTTGGATAACCTTGAACCACCGTTTGTAAGTTGTGTAATTTTGAATTACATCTAATGTAAACCGTTCATAAATTGATTGCCTCATTGTGTAGTAATGGAATGCTTCAAACATTCCGTCTGCTCTTTTTCTGCCAAAAAGTTCAAGGGTTTTGTTTTTAGGGGTACCGGTAAAACCAAAAAATGAGATATGTTTCTGTTTGCCTCTACTTTTTATCTCCTTGATAATTTTGTCTTCAACATCAATTTCATCCTCTCCATTATTATCATCGGTTGCCGAAAGCGTCTTTTTTAAATGTTTTGCGCTTTCACCCGACTGTGATGAATGCACTTCATCTATTATTACTCCAAAAGTTTTATTCCCCATTTTTGTAATTTCTTCCGAAATAAAGGGAAATTTCTGTATTGTGGTAATTATAATATCTTTTCCCCCCTGAAGGAATAGTTTAAGCTGCTGAGAGCCTGCTTCCACTTTGTTCACAACACCCTGAGTTTGCTCTAATTGTTTAATGGTGTTCTGAAGTTGTCTGTCTAACACAATTCTATCGGTAACCACAACTATACTGTCAAAAATCCTCTTAGTATCATTCTTTGTTTTGTAAAGTGAGGTTAAAAGATGAGCCAGCCACCCAATGGTATAAGATTTCCCGGCACCTGTGGTATGCTGAATCAGGTAATTATAGCCGGGACCCTCTTCCTTGATTGTATTTTTAAGTTTTCTAATAACTGCAAGCTGATGATAACGGGGGAAAACCAACAATTCCTTTGTCTTTTCAATTACCTTTCCTCTTACACTATCCCACTCGGTTGAGGCTTCTTTGGCAATATGTACAAAATTCTCGAGTATATCACAGAGGGAACCGGGAGCCAATACTTCCTCCCAAAGATAATGGGTACGATAGCCGGTATATTCTACCGGATTCTCTATATCCTTGTTGTAAGGGAGAAATCTGGTTTTATCACCCGCAAGCTGTGTTGTCATTGAAACAGAATCATCATCAACACAAAAATGTACAACACATCTCTTAAACTTTAGTAAGGGCTCTGCAGGGTCTCTATCAGTTTTATATTGTTTTTCGGAATCTCTGTAGTTCTGACCAGTTAATTTATTTTTTAACTCCATTGTTAGAATAGGCAAACCATTCACAAAGAGAACCATATCTATGGATTTCTCATTTTTAGTTGAATAGCGCAATTGGCGAATAAGCGAAAGTTTGTTTTGCCGGTAGAGGTCTTCATGCTCTTTATTTAAACCGCTGTTTGGCTGAAAGTAAATAAGTCTGAGATTTGCACCCCTGTCTTTTACTCCATTTCGAAGAACATCCACAATGCCCTTTTTACCAATTTCGTCAGATATACGACTTAAAACTTTTGATGAAGTGGAAGTACCATATTGTTGTTCAAGTTTTTCCCATTCCTTACGCTGTGTTGATGTTATAAACTCAATTACACCATCAGGAACCAGACAGAGCGCCTTATCATATTTTGTGTAAGGTATTGAAGTGTAACCCTGAGAATTCAGGGAGTTTTCAATATGAGTTTCAAAGCGTTTTTCGGTTGGGGTTGTCATAACTTTTATCTGGTTGTTACTTTTATTTTGCCTGTTACAACTTCTGATATCAAAGACTCACGGTATTCTCTTAAAAGATCAATTTTCTTTTGCTCAAGTGAAACAAGTTCATCAATTTCTTTAGTCTTTTCATCAAGGTATTCTACTATTTGGGTTTGTTCAGATAAGAGAGGATTGGGAATACGCAGGAACTTTATCGTTTCCATACTAATATTAGGTTGACCGCCACCGTAAGCTAAACTCACTATTCTAATTTTATTTGCTATGAACCAGTAAAAAACATAATTGATATAAACTCCTATTGGCTCAGCTAATACACAGCATGCTTGATTTGTAGCAGTATTAATTTTTAATAGCCCTACTTTACCAATAGTAGCTCCATACATAGCAATAATTAAACTATTTGATGGATAAATCTTAAGATTGAAATCTGACAGTGCTTTTTTTGTTATTAGCTTAGATGTTTTTGTTATTAAATTGTCAGTTAGGTCTCCTGTCTGCAACCAGTTTACCTCACCTCCTTCATAATACTCTGAACGCGAAGATGTAGGTGTAGTTCCGCTTCCAATTAGGCTAAAACAATAAGTCGTTTTTTTAACCACCCAATGCTCCGGAATCTCTCCAATCCACTCAATTCCGGAATCCTTCATTTTTACATTTGGGTCTAAACCTTTTGTAACCACATGATTTATAAGGGCAGTTCGTTTTTCTTTCAGGAGTTCAATCTTTCGCTGTTTTACTGAGATCAGTTTGTCTATCAATGAGGTTTTTTCATCAAGAAATTCGACGATTTGTGTTTGTTCCAATGTTGGAGGTTTTACAAGCAGAAAACTACCAATCTTCGCTTGGGAGATAGTTGGGGTAGAACTACCAGTCTGCTCGTTTACAAATCTTCTCTGAATGAAATCACAGGTTAACTGGTAGAACAGATATTTGTTTAATAATTTTACAGTCTTAAGAACAATTAGCTGAGGATTGATTGTCATTTCTGGCGTTTCTGATGGAATCAGACATGACTTCCCTATTGTTGAACCAGTCGTTACAATCAATATATCATTTCCAAAAATTTGAATTTCTGGTGATTCATAATATTTTTCCCATGACAAGTAGGTTTTTGTTGATAAGTTGAGGTTATTGTTTACTATATTACCTGGACTTAAAGTAATCGCACCTTCGCCCTCATCAACAATATCCTCGATGGCATAACCTCTAAACCCTATACGCCCGAAAATTTTACTACAATGTTTTACCTTTGTAACCACCCAATGTTCCGGAATCTCTCCAATCCACTCCACACCCGAATCCTTATAAAATTGATAGCGGGTTTTCATTTAAGAATCTCTTTCATCAAACCTTCAGATTCCTTTTCCAGTTCAAGCAGATCATTTGTTATTTCATCCAAAGACCTCAGAGGCTTATATTTATAAAAATATTTGGTGAAGTTGATCTCGTAACCACGGGAATCCTTGGTTCTATCCATGTAGGCATTGGGGAGATGTGGTTTTACTTCCCTGTTAAAATATTCCTCAATATCGGTTCCCAAGGAAATTCTTTCGTTATCCCGAAGAGATGAATCGGGTTTGATGTTTCCTTTTTTATCTCTTACCGGAATTCCATTTTCAAATAAGGGTTGTTCAACTGTAACTTTTGTATATCCAAAAAATGTATTTGGAAAGATTTTGCAAATATCAGTTTCTGTAAAATCAGAATATGTCTTCACAATCAAATTAATCTGATCATCCGACACTTCTTTTCTTTTACTGCCGAGCGATTTTTTCATCGGTTTAAATAGTTCTGCTGCACTAATCAGTTGAACTTTCCCTTTCCGGTGTTCCTTCTTTTTGTTATTCACTATCCAGATATAAGTTGTGATACCGGTATTAAAGAAAAGAGAATCGGGCAGTTGCACAATACACTCAAGCCAATCATTTTCGATTATCCATTTTCTGATCTCACTTTCGCCTGAGCCGGCATCGCCCGTAAATAAAGGAGAGCCGTTAAAGATTATCCCTATTCTTGAACCATTTGGCTCCATTTTAGAAATCATGTGTTGAAGAAATAGTAATGAACCATCAGATGTTCTGGGTGTTCCGACAAAAAATCTTCCGTTAGGATTTCGGGCTTCTTCGGTAATAAATTCCTCTTCACTTTTCCAACTCACACCAAACGGCGGATTGGTCATCATATATTCAAATTTTTCTCCCTGAAAACCATCTTCCGAGAGGGATGAGCCTAATTTTATACTATCGGGATTTTCACCGGATATCAACATATCAGATTTACAAATTGAATATGTCTGCGGGTTGAGCTCTTGTCCACTTAAACGGATTTCAATATCCGGGTTCACATTATCGAGAACCCATTTTTTGCCAATTGTAAGCAATCCGCCTGTACCGCAGCAAGGATCAAACAAAGAACGGATTTTACCTTCTCCCAAAAGGTCACTTTTGCTTTCGGCGAACAAAAGGGCAACCAAAAGATGCACAATATCTCGCGGAGTATAATGTTCACCGCTTGTTTCATTGCTCATTTCAGAAAATCTGCGTAGTAACTCCTCAAATATTTGTCCCATGGCGTGATTATCAACAACACCGGGGTGAAGGTCTATACCGGTAAATTTTTCGACAAACAGGAAAAGTTTATTATTTTTATTGAGTTTTTCGACCGGTTTTTGAATTTGAAAGTTTTCTATAATATCGTAAACATTTTTCGAAAAACCGTTAATGTAGTTTTGAAAATTGAGATATATGTTTTTAGGGTCTTGTTTTAATCTTGAAAGATCATACTTTGAGTGATTAAAGAACTGAGTTTGCAGTTGATTTTTGATTATAGGGGAGGGATCATCTATTTTGCCTTTAAACTCTTCGTAAAGTCGAAAAGCTTCATCCTTTTTCGGTTCAATAACACAATCTAACCTCCGCAGTACCACAAAAGGCAAAATAATATCGCCGTATTCATGCGGTTTGAAGAGACCACGCAATACATCATCGCATACATTCCAAATTAGAGAAGAGAGTTCCTGATGATTGACCATTTTACGCTATAAATTAAATGATTTTGAATAAATAAGATTAACCACACTTTTAATAAAATATGAATAATATTGATTACAAATTAAAATTTTAGAGACTATAAACCAAATTGATTTCCTCCCGGATTAATTCAGAGTGATAAATATATATATAGTGAGGAGAGTGGGAATAGACATGAGGAATAAAATATGTTTACTTTGTTTACCAGTGGGGCTAAATTGCAAGAAATGGGGGTTATGTTATAATAGGTAGGGAAGTGATAAAGAGTATTTTTGTGGCGGATAGTAGGTGATAGGGGTGAAAATTTTTGATGTCTTACTAATTATCTTGAGGCATAAAAAAAAATGTTGTAAATTAAACTAAAAGAATATAAAATATTTAAATATTTAAAAATAAATTTTTTTGGAAAAAAGGAAATAATTCGGCACGGTCTAAATCATGAAACTAAAACAAACTATTTATTCAAAAGCAAATCTGAGGATCAATAAGGAAGCCTTTGATATGTATGAAATTTACAAATCAGCTAAAGAAATCATTGATAAAACAGATATTTATCGTGGGAAAAAGAAACAGTATGTATCTGTCCAATGTTCTACTATTATAAAAAAAGGGGATAGTCATGGAAAACAGAAGAAGGATTAAATCAGTTCAAGATTGGCAAAATGTAGTTCAGGATTTACAAGATCCTGATAGTAAAATTGATGTATTGGCTTTGAGAATTGATACCTACAAAGCAATTGAAGATTATAGAAAAAAACCTTTGATTGTATATGCCTCACAATTCATTGAGAACCTCCCATATAGTATTCAAAACACTATTAATATTGAGGATGTTGACGGTTTTATAGATATGTGTGGGTCAATAGGAAAAGATAAAAAGGAAGTTGATGTTTTATTGCATAGCCCTGGCGGAGATCCTTCTGCAACAGAAAGAATAGTTGATGTACTAAGGAATAGATTTGATGTTGTAAATTTTTTAGTACCTCACTCTGCTTATTCTGCCGCAACAATGTTAGCTTTATCAGGGAATGAGATAATTCTTAGTTTGGATGCAGTTCTGGGTCCAATTGATCCTCAAATTTCAGGCATACCTGCTAGACAAATTAAGAGAGGTTTTGAGAAAATTAAAGAACAAATAGCAAAAGACGGTCCTTCACATCTCCCTGCTTATATACCTATGATTGAGAAATATACTATAGATTTATTAGAACTTTGTGAAGATGCAGAGAAGTTGTCTAGGGAATTGGTGTTAAATTGGTTAAGTCAATATATGTTTGCTAACAATAACACTGAAGATGAAATAATAAAAAATATAGAGGAAGCAGTTAATTTTTTCGCAGATTACGAAACTCATTTAATACATAGTAGACCACTCCCGTTTAAAAGAATATCGCATTTAGGGCTAAAAATAACAGTTGCTGATGACATTTTACAAGAATTACTAAGGGAAGCGTATCTTTTAATAAATGGCTTTTTCAGTATAGCTCCATTTGCAAAATTATATGAAACTACAAACGGGATAAATTGGGGCAAACAATACAGATCACCTGTTAATAATTAGTTATTTGAAGTAATATTTAACATTTTTAAAATCAAAGATAGCGTCCTAATCAAGATCAATATCAACCAACTTTTATTATATCTTCTCAACGTACTATTAATAAGTTATTCAGCGAAATTGAAAATGAGTATGACATTTTACAGTTAGAACATTACACAGTTAACGGAGTAGATTGTTAAACCAAAAACACGGGTAAAGTATTGTTTAAACATTATATGGTATAAAAACAATCTCTAAAGCTAATTGATTCGTAAAGCGCTTTTTATTTTGATTTGTTAATTAAATCTGACAAGTTTGAGGGAATTGTTGGATCACCACCGCCTTTAATTAGACCCGAATCGGACCTTGCAAATAATGATTGAATGATTATTTTGCGGGTATCTTCATCAATAGCGTTTTCCTTTATTAAGGACAAATAAAAATCTGTTAAAGCAGACCTTTCTAATGCGTCTGTTCTCATGTGCAGGTTGCTAATAGTAAATTTACCAACAAGAGTTACTGCATAAACTAATAATCCTACTACAATTGTAGAGAGTACTGTTAGCTTGATTTGATTAAAATTTGTTAATTCCGGAACTGAAAGGAAGTTTTCAGATAACCACCACAGACCCCAAACAGAGCCTGTAATTAAAACCAAAAGCACGATAAAAGAAATTAATGCATAATTTCTATACTTTTTCGATTGATTAGTCCAGAGATTTGACGCAGCGGAAATATTAATTTTTTCTTGGTAAGCCCTTTCAAGAGACTCTACAGCCGTTTCAGCATGGACAGCACTGGAGAAGCACAAAAGAAACACTCAATGACTAACCGGCTAAAAGCCGGTAGGTTGTTTAGCGCGTAAACGCGCATTAAGGCTAAAGCCATCTAAACCAAAACGGATGATGATCCGTCAGGTTCATTGGGCAATTTCGCTTCATCCCATACTTGAAAAACCTGATCATCCTCTCCTTGATTTTCGATATACGATTTAATCATCTCTTCAGTCACTGCTCCTACCGTCGAACAAAAATATCCACGACCCCACAACTGTTGTCCCCAGTATTTCTTTCTTAACTCTGGAAAATCTCTTTGCAACCGATAAGAACTCTTCCCCTTGAGAAATTGCGCCATCTTCGCCGGTGATAGATGACTCGGCGCACTGACCAAAACATGGATATGATCCGGGCGTACATTCCCTTTGACTACCGTCATCTCATGCTCTGCACAAATCTCGCGGATTACTGCTCTTGCTCGTAATCCTATATCTCCACTCAGAATTTTATAGCTGTATTTCGTTTTCCACACAAAGTGATACTTCAGATCAACGACAGTATGCGCACCACGCTGATACTTCTCACGACTACCGGCCACAACAATAACCTCCTTTTGTAACAAATCACAGACATGCTAAAGCGTTCCCCTTAAAAGGGGGGGCGCTAAAGCTTATTCCGCCTAAAGGCGAAGGTTTATACCCTGCCGTGTGGAAATAAACAATGGGTTTGGCTGGCTATTGATCAAGATACGGGCGAGGTCGTCGGCGTTTTTGTCGGTGATCGGAGTCAGAAAGGGACTCAGGGACTGTGGGATTCTTGACCTCCCGTTTATCGCCAATGTGCTGTAGCTTATACTGATTTTTGGGAACCTTATCAGGCGATATTCCCAACAAAACGCCACAAAGCCGTGGGCAAAGAAAGTGGTCGGACTTACAAAATTGAAAGATTCAATGGTACATTAAGACAAAGGTTTTCTCGTCTCGTTAGAAAAGCCCAGTCTTTTTCAAAGAAAATAGAAAACCATATTGGAGCTATTTGGTATTTTATTCATCATTACAATTTCTCCTCGATGATCAACCGCACCGCGTTGCGTAACCAGGCGCTTTTGTCGAAATCAGCGCACCCCCCGGCCGTCGCCCATCACAACGACC
>JACSRR010000286.1 GCA_014879635.1 Ignavibacteriaceae bacterium
TCCGTCGTCGGCAGCGTCAGATGTGTATAAGAGACAGGAAATATATGATACTAACGAGAATAAGACCCGTGACCTTGAAAAGCTTGCTCTAACGGATACTCTCAAAAACTACAATTTTAATAGCGTACTTGAAGCCGGATGCGGTACGGGCAAAAACACAGGCTTTTTTCTTTCTAAAGCTAAGAAAGTTCATTGTATTGATATAACCGAAGAAATGATTTTAAAAGCTCAAGAAAAGAATAAGGCAGATAACCTTTCTTTTGACATTGTTGATATTAGAAAAGATTGGAATTTACCAACAAACAACTACGATTTAATTGCTTTCAGCCTCGTTTTAGAGCACATCGAAAATTTGACGGATATTTTTTGCAATGCTTCCAAAGTTTTAAAAGATGGGGGTTTAGTCTATATTGGCGAACTTCACCCTTTTAAACAATATGTGGGCGTTAAAGCAAAATTTGAGAAAGGCGATGGATTACAGGTTGTTGACTGTTTTACCCACCATATTTCAGATTTTACGATTGCAGCAAAACTTGCCGGGTTCCAAATTCTTGATGTAAATGAATATTTTGATGACGATAATAGAAATTCCGTTCCAAGGATTCTGACTGTCGTTTTTAGAAAGGTATCAAAAGAAGAGTAACTTTACACTTTAATTCTTACCGGATTTATTCTATATTTTAATAACACTCTCTACAAAAGTTAAATATAAAAATGACAAAAATTTCACAATCAACACTTGATAGTTTAGTTACTCAAACAGCATCAAAGAAAAACATTCACGGTGCCGTTTTAAGGGTATCATCAACTGATAGCACAATAGATTTAGTTTCGGCTGCCGGCAATTTAGTACCCGAAAGCAAATTTTATATTGCTAGTATTAACAAGTTCTTAATTTCATTTATTACACTCAGATTGAGTTTTGAAGGAAAGTTAAGTTTAAATGATAAAATCAACCGTTATATCGATTCAAAAATTTTAGCCGGTATATCTGTTTTCAAAAACAAAGACTTTACTAACGAAATAACAATTAAACACTTAATTTCTCACACATCCGGGTTACCCTGTTACTTAATTGATAAAATGCCTGATGGCAGAAAAAATATGGACTTAATACTCAGTGGCAACGATCAATCTTGGGAATTTGAAAAGGTACTCGCTGTAATAAAAAGAATGTCGCCAAAATTTATCCCCGGTACTGAGAAAAAAGCAGCGTATTCGGAAACTAACTTTAGAATTATGGATAGAATTATTGAAGTTTTGCTTAATAAGCAGATAAGTGATGTACTTTCGGAATTATTTCTTGAACTTGAAATGAGTGATACCTTTGTATTACCCCACACAGTATTGAATGTTGCTCCGGTATATCATAAGGATAAAAAGATTTCGCTCGAAAAATATTGGAAATCTACCGGACATGATCTTGCAAGTACTTCGGCAGATTTGCTAAAATTTTTAAGAGCATTTTTTGAAGGAAAGTACTTACCTAAAGAAAATATTTCTGACTTAAAAGAATGGAACAACATCTTTTTCCCGTTCAAATATGGAATAGGGTTGCAAAAGTTTTATATGCCACGAATACTTTCTCCGTTCAAAGCACTCCCTGAAATAATTGGTCACTGCGGTTCTGTGGGTTCAATTGCATTCTATATACCGGATAAAAAATGTTATATAACAGGAACGGTAAATCAAACCGGCAATCCGAATACGGTGTTTCAAACCTTGATTAAGATTGTGAATAAACTTTAACATCTAAATTATTTTCTCAATATTACCCAACAAAATAAATAATCTCATTTAGATCAAAAGTTACTAAATTCCTATAATCAATAATAATAATTTAGAGTTGTCCAAACATTTCAGGAGTTAAAAATGAAATTAGGTGCATTTTCAGTAAGTTTGAGCGTTAAAGATATTCATGCTTCTAAAGAGTTTTACGAAAAATTCGGATTTACTGTTTTAGGCGGTAAATTAGAACAAAATTATTTAATAATGAAAAACGGAAATGCTTTAATAGGTCTTTTTCAAGGAATGTTTGAAGGCAATAT
>JACSRR010000030.1 GCA_014879635.1 Ignavibacteriaceae bacterium
CTTATATGATTTCTCAAAAAATTTGACTTCTTGCCCCAATAAATTATGAATTCTAACCGAAACAAAACCTGCTTCGTAAAGGTTATAACTTATACGCGTTGTGGGGTTAAAAGGATTAGGGTAGTTTTGAAAAACGGTGAAAGAGCCCGGTGTAACATTATTGTTTTCAAATATTGATGTGGTTCCGCCGGTATCCCGCTTATAGATTAAACTTTTACCGTTAGGATTGGTACCTAATCTCATTATAGCCCAACCCAAATCAGGATTAGAAAACGAAATTGAACTTGCTAAATTCTGTCCCTGAGTTTCTTGTACCCAATCTAAGCCGCCGTTAGTAGTATGAAATATTCCGTTATCATTGGTTCCAAAACCATTCAGGGAGTCAAAAAAGCAGATTGAGTTAAGTTCAACAGCACGCGGGTGATTATATTTTTGCCACGAATTTCCGCCGTTAGTTGTTCTGAAAATATAGTGATTTGAAAGGACAAAACCGGTTAAACTATCCAAAAAATAGGAATTAGTAAAATTTGAATACCCCTGCGGTGTTATCGAAATTCTTGTTTTAACAGAGTCAAAAGATTTAAATATATTTCCGTCAGTAGTTAAAAAGCAAGTTAAATCAGTAGTAGATTGAATTTTAATCATCTTGTTATTAAAAATACTAGTATTAAAATTCCAGTTTAACCCGGCATCAGTAGTAATTGCAAAATAAGATTGATTATACCTAATTCCTCCCTGGATGCCGTATTTTCCATTTAGGAAAACAAGTGTGTTCGGCACATAAGAAAGGTGATTATTTACAACTCTAACCCAACCATAAAGCAAATTTGAAGAACGAAAAAATTCACTTTTATCAGATACGGCAAAAAAGGAGGTGTCGTTTAAAATAAATAAATCGGAAATAATACTATTAGGTAAGGAAACATTAGAAGAGAATCTTGAAATTTGCCAGTTTATACCTCTATCGGTAGAAAGAAAAATTAGTTTTTGCTTGTCAATTGCAAAACAGGAAGAATCATCGATAGCACGCAAGAAACTCAAATTTAAGATTGGAAAGTTCATATTTTGGTATGAGTTACCGCCGTTAATTGTATAGAAAATTGAATCTGTGTAACTTGAAGCTATAATACTATTAAATGAAGCAGAAATATCAAAATCAGTGAGATTACCACTTAAAGTTCCCGAAGGCAATGGGGTGGTCCAATCTGCACCGCCGTTATTAGTTCGTCTTACTTTTCCGTTTTGAGTTAATACAAATAAAGTATCTTTAGAGATACCCTTTATTGATCTAACTTGGCTTGATTCAAACATAGTTGTATAGAAAAAAGCACCACCATTGTCAGTTTTAAATACCCCTGTACCCGAAACATACCCTGTAGTAGAATCCGGAAAGAAAACATCATAAATTGGTTTAGCGAAAGTAGAAATTGAATCCCAGGTAATTCCGCCATTAATTGTTTTGTAAAGTATTCCTGTATTTGATAGAGTAATTGCAGTTAAAAACCCGGTATTATCATCTGTAAATTTGAGAGATGTGTGTTCTTTAATTGATTGAGCAGGTAAAATGCTAAATTCAGACCAACTTATTCCGGAGTTAGTGGTTTTAAATATTTTTGCATTTCCGCCGGTTAATGTCGTAATTATTGCTAATCCAACCAAGTCATTTCTGAAGTGTAAATATTTTATTCTAAGAAGACTAAAATTATATAATAATTCCCAACTATCGCCGCCGGTGTTAGAATGAAAAAGATTTCCGGAATTATCATATAAAAAAAGTTTATTCTCGTTTATCTTTATAAGTTTTTGAAAATTTTTCGTTAAATCAAATGATTTTATTTGCCATGTTTTCAAGTAGTTGTGAGATTTAAATACGGCACCGTTTGTCCCTACAACAACAGCGCTTGAATCATTTAACACAACTACCGATCTTAAAGAAGTTGTGTCATATTTAATCGCGTTTTCCCATTGACTAAATAAAAAGGTCGAGACAAAAAAAACAAATAATGTAATTTTAAGCATTTTAACTCCTAATAAGGTAAACAGACAAACCCAATAT
>JACSRR010000137.1 GCA_014879635.1 Ignavibacteriaceae bacterium
TAACATTTTTATCATATTGATAAGCACAATAGAAACCATCAACCATTTAGAATTTATAACGATATTTAGATTTCATTGTTTTTCACTAATATAGAATTCTGATTTAAAGTATCAAAGTAAGCAAAACCGCCTTGATTCTTACTAAAGAAATATTTTTTACCTTCATTGACTATTTAAAATATTTTTAATATATTTATGCAGTAATAATTTTTATAAAATATTTTCATTAAAATTATATTTTAGGAAAATCAATGGGTTCAATTAAGTGGTTTGTTCCTTCATTAAATTACTATTTTAAACCTAACTTCTCTGAAACACCCCCATTTATTAGGATTACAATATGAGTTACTTTGTCAATTGCCTTCAAATACTTCATATCGCACCCACTATTTATCGTGCTTTCACGGTGACTCATAAAACAAGTTACTTATACAATAATCTAAATTCAAAATTTACTTCACCCTTAAAATTAGAAATAGAAACAGATTTTCAAAAAACCGCCGTAAATTCTAATCATTTATGCAGGTGCTAAAATGAAATACATCCAAATAACTTTACTGTTGTTAATGAGTTTTACTTTAGAGGCGCAAACCTCGAGATATGTGAGTAAAACAAGCTCTCCTTTATCTCCTTTTACAAGCTGGTCAACTGCATCAAGAACAATAAGCGATTGTTTGCTAATTTGTAACTTCGGAGATACTGTTTATGTTGGTGAGGGGGTGTTTGAAGAAGTATTAACTATGCCTCCTGGGGTAATAATTATAGGTTCGGGCATTGATAGAACTATTTTAGACCCAACTTATGTAGTAACATCAAGTAAGGCAGTGATTAATCTTTATGCAGATGTATCAGTTCATCATTTAACAATTAAACCAAACTTAAATTTGCCGGCACTAGAGCCATTTGCCAGAATATCCTGGGAACCGAATATAACTGTGGACATTTCAAATATAAAAGCTGAAAATTTTAATACCGGTATTTACTTTTTCAGAGCGCAAGGGAAAATAGTTGATTGTATTTTTAGTGTATTAACAGGTTCGGTTTTAGGTGCTTACGGAATAGATAGTATTTCCGGTCATATTTATGTTGAAAATAATGTTTTGACACAAAAAGGTAATAGTTATTCATTTACCCATGGAAATTTGATATTTAGAAATAACTTGGTGATAGCTCAACAAGCCTATAGTGCAATCAAACTTTTTGATATTGGTTCTTCGGGAAAATACCAGCGATTCTACAACAATGTATTTATCTCAATTTCTGACAATATTACAAGTTATACCTTGATGGAAGATGGAGGTCAAAAATCTAAATTCCATAATAATCTTTTTATAACAAATAGAATAGGGATATCACAAAATCAACTACATAATTCACGCAAATCAGAATATACAAACAACATATTCATGGGCTGTAGAATAGGATTTCGACCATATCAACCGGGACTTTACAAATATAACAATCACTACAAAAACACACAAAGTGTAAGTTTTCAATACACCGTTATAGATACAACAAATAACTTCACACTTAACCCAATGTTTGTTGATTTTGCAAACCAAGACTACCATTTGCAGAAATATTCCCCTTTAATTGATTTAGGAGACACAAATATATTAGACTTAGACGGAACGGTAAGCGATATCGGCATATATGGGGGACCTTACGGTAGTTTATATGATTATATCAATTTACCCCCTTCAGCAAATATAAGTCTAAAGGCAAAAGTAGTAGAAGGTGATTTTATTCTTAATTGGTTAAAAAATGAAGAAGTAGATGTGATGGGTTATAGAATCTATTCAGATACAATGCCCGGAGTTCAACTATTACCCGAAAATCTTCTGTATGAAGTTACGGCTTCATTAGATAGTATAAAAGACACAACAGCATTTCAGAGTGAAAAAAGATACTACACTTTAACCGCTATTGATCTTGAAGGGTTGGAATCAGAGAAAGGAAATGAGGTGATGATAGGATTAACAAGTATAGATGATGTAGAAAACTTTGAATTGAGCGGTTATAAATTATACCAAAATTACCCAAA
>JACSRR010000136.1 GCA_014879635.1 Ignavibacteriaceae bacterium
AGGTGTGTATAAGAGACAGTTCTAACTCTATCACAATATAGTCATCGCAGTGTAAAAAAGATACTATATTATCATTAAAATCTTTACTTCTTGGTTGGACATTGAGTAAATTATTAGGTTTACCAATTTTTCTGCCGTATGAAAAATCTGAATAGTTATCATTTTTTGAGTTAAAAGGCAGGCGGTACCCGCCGCAAAAAGAGCAGTACCTCGATTGATAGTCTGAGCTATCACAGTTGCATGTAGAAACCATTTAAAAATCCTATTAAATTCATCACAAAATATTATTTTTTTATTTCACAACAAAAATTTTTTCTTCTTTTTCTGCACTTTCTTTCTTTTTTCTTTTACATCAAAAATCATACCATTTTTATTACCTTATTTACAGCCACATTTTTTGCCCATTTATTCATTTTTTACATAAGTTTATCTTTTTATTTTCCCGGATTTGAGAATTGTACTTTAGGAAATTAGCAATTTTTTGTGAACTCTATTGATAAATTAAGTGCCTATATTAATCCCGCAATTCCCGGTGTGAGGTTTGAAATATTTGTATCTATTTTGCTATTCATTTTTGCTTTAACAATTCTAATTCCAATCTAATAGTATTATTCCTCTGTACTCTCTGTGTGAGTTGCGGTAAAATTATTTTTTTGTTACAGATTAGCCACATAAGCCAAAATTTTGCAGGTTATCTCACATTGAACATCAAAATTTTTTGATTATCTTTCTTAATCATTTATCTAATTTATTACAGGTTTTTGTTTTAATGGTTTTTTATAAGACGATTTGTGTTTTTACCGATAACGAGAGTTCTAAACCGGTATTTGAACAGTTCGCTTCAGAATTTAATCACAGTCTGATTTTCTCCGGGAAAAATCAAGCCGATTTGATGAGAGTTGCAAAAGAGAGTTTTAATCTCGTAATTTTCGAGATCTCATCCCCTTCTATGTCCGAAATTGAATTTATTGATTTAATTTTAACGGTTACTAAATCAACCCCAATTATTGTGGTTTCAAGTTATTTTTATGACACCAAAGAGATTATTTTCGGCAATAAAATTGACGATTTTATCCTTAACCCGCTTACTATTGATAAATTACACAACTCAATTTCCGCTCTCTTTGCTAAAGGTGAAGTTCAACCAAAATCGACTATCCCCGCAGAAACCAAAATTGACGATGTAATTTACACCAACAAGCGATTAACCGTTTTATTAGAAATTTCGAAAAGTTTGACTTCAATTAAAGAACTCGACGAACTTTTAACCCATATTATTAAACTTACCGCCGATGCCCTCTCTTCCGAAAGAGCTACCTTGTTTATTTTAGATAGAGAGAAAAACGAATTATGGTCAAGAACAGGCGTAGGTTTGAAAGCGAGCGAAATCAGGATTCCCGCTAATTTCGGAATTGCCGGCGAAGTTGCAACTTCGGGTGTGGCTCAAATTATTCACGACCCTTATTCGCACCCAAAGTTTAACCGCGAAGTAGATTTAAAAACCGGGTTTAAAACTAAAAATATTATTGCTTATCCGTTAAAGAACATAGAATCTGAAGTGATAGGCGTAATTCAGGTATTAAATAAAAAATTAGGTAATTTTAATTCGGATGACGAAAAGTTTTTAGCGGCTTTATCCTCATCTATCGGAATCGTTTTAGAAAATGCGCTGCTTCAACAAAAAATGAGGCTGCAGTTAGAACAAATTCAGCAAGCTTATAATGAATTATATATAGCACAAAATCAAATACTGAAAGAAACAAAGTTTGCTACAATTTCAGAAATTATCGGCTTCGTTAAGTATGTTATTAGAAGTAACAGGAACGAAGGTATAATGAATGAAATTAAAGATTTATATTCCGATGACCCGGATATTATCAATTTTCTCAAGCAGATTAAAGATTCGAGCGGTATTATGAACCAAGAGATTGATTCATTCATTGAGCAAATGAGAAAGGACATTTTCGACTCTTAAAATAATGGTTTTATCATGGAAAAGAAAATTGTAATTTTTGCACTTTTCCTCCTCCCTATCCTTTTTTACACTCACTCATCAAAGAGTGAAAATACTATTGCTATTGTTACCGGTTGCGAAGGTACTGTTGTAATTCATAACCTCTCAACTAATCAAACAGATACTGCCTCACTTGGCTATGAACTCACCGAAAAATCGATAATTTCCGTTAAAGGCGAAGGCAAAAGCATAATTTACTTTTATGACGGTAATTTAGTCAGTTTGTATCAAAACCAATCTCTAAAGCTTGGCACAGATTTTGAATCTTCGGAAGTTGTTAATATTGAATCAAATCTGAAAGGAAAGAAAGAGAGTTTTAAATTTTGGAATTCGGGATTGGCTTTATCTTCCAATCAAGACCGCGAAAGAGCTTTATTTACTCCCGGTATTTTAAAAGAGATTGACGATTCAGATACCACCGAATATCTTACGCCTATTCTTCCTGCTAATAAATTACTCGGAAATGAAATTAGTTTTGCATGGAACTCCGAAAAATACGGCGGTGAATTTAGATATGAGAGTAAAGATTACACTGCATTGATTTATGACACAAAAGGTAGCGTAATTCTCAGTAAAACATTCGCTTGGAAATCAGGAGTAAGTAAAACAATTCCCGCAGTTAAAATAGATAACGAATTTATTACAGCCGGAGGTACTTTTTATTACACCGTTTACCCTACTCTTCAGTCTCCACCAATTTTTGATAGCCTTAAAGTTTTTAACGGAGGAATTGAGGTAACTAACAAAAAAAATGCGTCTAAACCTTATTCAACTCTTAAAGCAAAATTTGAAATTCCGGCAAAAGAAGAGATCGAAAAAATTAATTTTGAGCTGAAACGCATCCATTACATGTATGTTGACGGTGTGGCTGATCTAAATACTGTTAATTTGTTGAGTGTACTGTATCTCAAAAAAGAGGGGTTCTATCTTGACGCAATTTATTATCTTGATAAGGTAATTGGCGACCCAGTTACTGCTCCCGATAATTTAATTAAAGAAAAAGCAGTTCTGTTAAAATTAGCAGGAGGTAAAGCCGCCGAACCAATTATAAGTGTTCTCAGCTATTATCTCAGATAGTTTTTTTCAACCGGTTACTTAATAAAGGAGGTTGAAAGAATTAACCTTCATTTTGATCCTAAAGAATAGTAAGCGTTCTAATTATCGGTGTATCTCTCTAATCTAAATTTCTCACCGAGATACAATTTCCTTACTTCTTGGTCATCGGCAAGTTCTGCTGCGGTGCCTGACCTAAAAATTTGTCCCTGAATCAATATATAAGCTTTATCCACAATGCTCAATGTTTCATGAACATTATGGTCTGTGATGAGTACGCCTATTCCCCTGTTTTTTAGGTTTGCTACAATGGTCATAATATCTTCAACCGCAATGGGGTCAACGCCGGCAAACGGCTCATCAAGCAAGATAAAGTCAGGGTTAGTTGCTAAAGCCCGGGCAATTTCGGTCCTTCTCCGTTCCCCGCCGCTCAATTGAAACCCCAAACTTTTCCTTATTCTGTTCAAGCCTAAATCAGTGATCAGATTTTCTAACCGTTCTTTTCTCTCTTTTCCGGTCAGTTTTATCATTTGCAGAATAGCCATGATATTATCTTCGACGGTTAATTTTCTAAAAACGGAAGCTTCTTGAGGAAGGTACCCTACTCCTAACCGTGCCCGCTTAAACATAGGGAGTTTTGTAATTTCTCTTTCATCAAGAAAAACTTTTCCGGCATTGGGCGTAACCATTCCAACCATCATATAAAAAGTAGTTGTCTTCCCTGCACCGTTAGGACCTAATAACCCTACAATTTCACCTTTACTTACACCAACCGAAGCCTTATTAACAACGGTTCGTTTTTTGTAAATTTTTACTAATTCTTCACATCTTAATTTATCTGCCATAATATTTGCTTACAGGTCTGATTTTATCAATAAATGACTTAAAATTTTCTTCGAAACCGGGTTTTTGAAAGAATTCACGAAAACTTGGAAGCAAGTATTTCCTTTCGCTTCCTCTAACTAAATTTTCCGGGTAATACTCGCTTTCAGGGTCGCCGTATAGTCTAACTTCATCAGCTCTTCCGTCTGCGAAAATAATAACCGCACGGGCTCCGCTTGACTTTAATAGTCCGTCGGGAATTCCATCCTCATAACTATAGTAATAACTCAAAACACCGCCGCTAACATCTGTAGAGTATAATGCGCCGTCATCAAAGGTTAGATCAATATCTCTACCCGACATTTGGTCAATCCTGACAGGATAATTTATGTTCCTTGAAGCAATTAGACTGTTATTACGAACAAAAAG
Organism: Ignavibacteriaceae bacterium; assembly: GCA_014879635.1. Classification (GTDB taxonomy): domain Bacteria; phylum Bacteroidota; class Ignavibacteria; order Ignavibacteriales; family Ignavibacteriaceae; genus BA9. The sequence continues at coordinate 4,319 of JACSRR010000136.1, forward strand.
TGCTTCAATTCCGGTTTCCGTTGTTACAATTTTAATTGAATCGCCTGTTAGTTGTGTATCTTCATACCAAATTATGGGCTGATTATCATCTTCTCTGAGCTTGCTGATGTAAACTATACCGCTATCTCTTTCGAAAATTGTGTATGTATTGACGGATGAAAACTCACTACTTAATATCACCACCGAATCTATTGCAACAAATTTGGGGACGGGCTCTCTGAATGTTTCCATAATTGCCGACCTAATATATAGAGTATCCTGCTTTCCTCCGGAGGTATCAACTTGTATTAAAAACGGGTCAATCAATATTTTTGAAAATCCGCTGTCTCTATAATCTTCAAGATATCCGCCCGTAATAACCAAATTTTCTTCGAAACTATTAATTTGTACATTATTGAAAGCGTAGGTGATTCTATCAAAACGGTAATGGATTAAACTATCAGCCATCACCACATTCACAGAATCTCTGATATTTACATTTCCGGTTGCTGTAGCAATGCCCGAATATCTGTAATAAGTAAGAAAATCTGAACTTAATGTGTCACTTTTATCGTGAAGTACAACATTATTTATAAAAATGGCTTTTGCAGAATCGAAAAAATATTCTCCTTCTCCTGCAATAAGATATACTTTTTTGTCGTCTAACTCAACACCCGAATTAGAATAAGCTCTTTTCTCTTTGCCGAAGTAAAAACCTTTTGGCGTTTTAATTGTTAATGTATCTTGTGTAATAACCACATTTCCCATTAACTCGGCATTATTTTGTTTAATAAAATGAATTGCAGAATCACATTTAATCACAATATTATCTTGAGTGATAACAACATCCCCAATTACCCTTCTCATTTTTTCGCCGTCAACCTCATAGCCTTCAAGTTTTTCGCCGCTTACGGTAATAGGTGTTTGAGCGAAAATACTCCCGAGTGCTAAAAATAGAAAGAAGAAAAACTTAATCATCATCAACGAGTGTGTTTGTGGTAATAAGTGTGATTCTAAAAATGGTGTAGTTTTTGAGCGACTGGTCTGATTCAAAACCATATCCCTCAATGTCTTCAGTTTCTGTTTTAATTGTAACAAATTCATTTGTAACAATTTTTTTATCCGAATTTCTCCACATCAGTTCCTCAGATTTCAAAGTTTGCCCGTCAATATCTGTAACTACAACATTTTCATAAGCATATAAATCCTTAGTTTTATCGTCAATTCTCCCTCTATTTGCGGTGAGTACAGAAGTACGCATTTGATTTTCGTCAAAGAAAAACACAACTAAACCGCTATCCAATAAAGTTTCTTTTTTGGTGTAATAAACCCTGATATGTCCTACTTCAATTTCAGCTTTAATTTTACCGGAGTCGGTAAGCGTAATAAATGAGTTGAAACTTTCTTGAGCGGGCATTTCAGTAATAACTATACCTTGAACTACAGGGGGTTTAACTTTTTCATCTGAGCAACCGGTAACTAATAAAACTATAAGTAAAAGCAAAAATTTATTCATTATCTAATTTTTAAACCAAGGTTTATTAGGTCGTGAATATGAATAAAACCGGCGGGTTCATTTTTTTCATTAACAATCGGTAAGCTCGTAATCTTGTAGTTTTCCATTTTCTGAAGAGCATAAGAAGCAAGGTGACCGGGGTCAAGCGTTTTAGGTTTTTGGGTCATAAAATCTTTTGCAACCATGCCCGAAATGTTTAATGTTTTTTCGAGTAACCTTCGTAAATCACCGTCGGTAATTAAACCCGTCAGTTTATTATCTTCATTAACAACACAAGCTGCCCCTAATCTTTTGCTCGTTATTTCAAAAATTGCATCTTGAATAGGAGAATTTTCGTTTACAATAGGAATATCTACGCCGGTAACCATAATTTCGCTAACCTTTAAAGAAAGCCTCTTCCCTAAACTTCCGCCGGGGTGTAAATTTGCAAAATCTTCTTCCGAGAACCCCCTCATTTTAAGCAAAGTAACGGCTAACGCATCCCCCATTGCTAATTGAGCAGTAGTTGAGGCAGTAGGAGCTAAATCATAAGGGCAGGCTTCAGCGTCAACATGGATGTTAATTATTATATCCATTTGTTTCGCAATTTTCGAAGTTTTATCTCCTAAAAATCCGATTAAAGGGATATTAAGTCTTTTAAGCATAGGGATAAGCATTAAAAGCTCTTCGGATGCTCCGCTTTTTGACAAAATTATTACTACATCCTCTTTACGCACCATCCCTAAATCACCGTGCAAGGCATCTGTAGGATGTAAAAAAATAGCTGCAGTACCGGTTGAGTTCATAGTGGCAACCACTTTTCTCGCTATTAATCCCGATTTACCGACGCCGGTTATAACAACTCTCCCTTTACAATTAAAAATGAGGTTAATTGTATTAACAAAAGAATCATCAATTCTATCGTATAAATTTCTAACTGCATCTGCTTCAATTTTAACGGCTTGCTTTCCGTACGAAATTATTTCGTTCCTGTCTAATTTGCTCAATTATAACTCCTTTGCTGCTTCGTCTAACCGCTTAATCGTTTTTAGGAACTCTTCAAGTTTATGAAGCGGAAACTGGCTTGATGCATCTGAGAGAGCTTTTTCCGGATCAGGATGAACTTCTAAAAACAGAGCGTCAATACCAACCGCAACGGCTGCTTTTGCAAGCGGAATTATAAATTCGGGCTGCCCCCCGCTTTGATTTCCTTTTGAAGGTAATTGAACGGAGTGTGTTGCATCCATTACAACCGGGTAACCGGTTTTTTTCATGATAACTAACGAACGCATATCAACAACCAAGTTATGATAACCAAATGTGGTTCCTCTTTCGGTGAGCATAATTTTATCGTTTCCCGTTGAACGAACTTTTGCAGCAGCAAACTCCATATCTTCGGGAGCAAGGAACTGCCCCTTTTTAATGTTCACTGTTTTACCGGTTAATCCTGCTGCTTTTAATAAATCTGTTTGGCGACATAGAAAAGCCGGTATTTGTAAAATATCTACATACTCTGCAGCAAGGGGGGCTTCTTCGGGAGCATGAATATCCGTTAAAAGCGGAGCACCGGTTTCGAATCCTGCTTTCCTCAATATTTGTAATGCCTTGTCATCCCCCAACCCGCTGAAAGAAACATCACTTGTTCTATTTGCTTTTCTATAGCTTGATTTAAATATAAACGGGATATTGAGTTTTGAGGTAATTTCTTTGATTTTAAGTGCAGTGTTGAGGATCAACTCCTCGCTCTCAATAACACACGGACCGGCAATTAAAACTAACGGATTTCCGCCGCCTAATTTGATATTTTTAATATTAATCATTTTGTTGAAATAAACTTAAATCGGGATTAATAAATTTTCTGTTGAAATGTTTATAAGCTAACTCGGTAGCAATTCTTCCTCTCGGAGTTCTTTGCAAAAAGCCTTGTTGAATCAGAAAAGGTTCGTAAACCTCCTCCAAAGTCCCTTTATCTTCACTTACTGAAACAGCTATAGTAGTTAAACCAACGGGACCGCCTTGAAACTTATCGATGATTGTCATCAAAATTTCTTTGTCCATTTCGTCTAACCCATATTCGTCAACATCCAAAGCGTCAAGAGCCTTTTTAGCAATATCTATTCCAATTTCATTCAAATTATCATAATCTGCAAAATCACGGGTTCTTCTCAATAATCTATTTGCAATTCTTGGTGTTCCCCTTGATCTCCTTGCAATTTCTAAAGCCGCAACAGGTGTAATTTTTGTTTCCAATAAATTTGCCGAGCGTTCAATAATTCTCTGTAATAATTGGGCATCATAATAATCGAGGCGAAATTTAATTCCAAAACGGTCTCTTAGCGGAGCAGTTAATAAGCCTGCACGGGTTGTAGCACCCACTAATGTAAATTTTGGTAGTCCTATTTGAACTGTTCTTGCATTAGGTCCTGAATCAATCATTATATCAATTTTGTAATCTTCCATTGCCGAGTAAAGATATTCTTCAACCACGGCGCTCATTCTATGGATTTCATCAATAAATAAAACCGATTTTTCTTCGAGACCCGTCAAAATGCCCGCTAAGTCACCCGGCTTCTCTAAAACCGGACCGGATGTAATTTTAATAGGTACACCCATTTCTGAAGCCACGATATTTGCCAGAGTAGTTTTACCCAATCCCGGAGGACCTGTTAACAAAACATGATCTAAGGCTTCTTTTCTTTTTTTTGCCGCCGAAATAAATACTTTTAGATTTTCGGTAACTTTTGCCTGACCAATAAAGTCACTAAACCGTGCAGGGCGTAAAGTCACTTCAAGCTCTTTCTCTTCAATCTCAATTTCAGGTTTAACGGCAGATTCTCTTTTCGACATTAATTAGCAACCATAGTTTTATTTCTTACATTAAACAAGGCAACCCCTTTAACTAATAAAATCATAAGAGAGAGCATACCAAAAGCCATTATTAATGTTTCGTCTAATGTATAAGTACGGTTAAAATATCCTCTAATAGGTCCGTTATAAATCAAAAATACATGCACCGCATAAATCAACAAGGTGTTTCTACCTAATAGGATAATTAAGGAAGGGATTGACTTAATGTATAATGAGATGTGTATAAATACGGCATTGAAGAGGAGAACAGCAGCAATTCTATGGAAAACAATACTCGGTTTTTGATATGCTACCTGTAATTTTAACGCATTTTCGACAAATTCTACTCCGTATGTAGCAAAGAAAAGAATACCTCCTAAAACAGCTAATTTAATTCCGAAAGATTTATCACTAAAACTCTTCGGATTTTTTGCCATAAAGCTTCCTAAGATAGCACCCATAAAAAAGTATGCTAACCAAGGAAACAGAGGAAATTGCGAACCTCCGCCGGAATAAAAGTAATTGCCGATTATTTTCGGTAAAAAGCTATTCCAGTCAATATTACTGAAAGGAATATTCAGGAATATAAAAGCCAAAGTTCCGAATGCAAAAATGTAATAATCGTTGAATTTAAATTTGTATGAAATGTATGCAAATAGAATTGTGAAAAGCAGTCCAAATGCAATTAAATGTAAAACATCCGATGCAAAAAAGATCTCCCATTGTGCATCAGTTGCAAATTGAAGGTGAAATATATTATAATTAGGGAACCTGAGTAGATAGCCTATTAAAAATAGTAAACCCGCTCGCCTTATTCCTTTTATAACCCTCTTATTATCCATAAACGGTTTATTGCTTCGCTTAAGCAGGTACATAAATACTGTTCCGCTTGTAAACAAGAAGATAGGAGCGGTTAAACCTCTCATATATAACCAGATAGTATGAAAAACACTAGCAGAAGTTCTAAATTCTTCACCAAGTGTACTATCTATTGTATGTCCCTGAACCATCATGAACACGGCAAAGGCACGGAGTATATCTAAAAAAATAACCCGGTTTTTTTGAGCACTATCAGTCATTTATACCTTAATTTGAGCAATCATTTCTATTTCTACGGTTGCGCCCTTTGGAAGTGCAGAAACACCGACGGCACTTCTGGCGTGTTTTCCTGCTTCGCCAAATATTTCTAATAATAATTCTGATGCTCCGTTTGCAATTTTTGGGTGATTATAAAAGCTTTCATCAGAGCAAACAAAAACCGTTAATTTTACAATTCTCTCAACATTATCTAAAGAGCCGCATAAACTTTTTACTACCCCTAAGCAATTTAACACGCTTAAACGGGCGGCTTTAATTCCGTTTTCTTCCGAAATGTCTGTATCAATTACACCCGTGTATTTTAATTCACCGTTTTCTGTTGGTAACTGACCGGATGTATAAATCATATTTCCAATTTTTACACCGGGTACATACGCTGCTAGAGGTGCAGGCGGTTCGGGTTTTCCGTGCGATGGAACCACGGCTCCCAGCTGGCGCCGCCGTCGCTCGTGCGGAAAATGAGGTTGAAGGAACCGACGATGAAGCCGTTGTTCTCGTCGGCGAACCAGACGTCGAGGAAGGAATTCTCGGCGCCCTGCGCGGCGATACGCTCGGCCTCGGCGACCAGCGCCGCCGCCGCGTCGGGATTGCCCAACGCGCCGGCTTCGGCCTTGGCCTTGTAGTAATTCGCCATCAACTGGCCGGCGCTGCGGCCGTCGAGCTGGCGCACCCAGGTCTCGCCGCCGTCGGAACTGTGCAGCACGACGCCGTCGTGACCGACGGCCCAGCCCTTGGCCGGCGTCGGGAAGGACACGGCGACCAGGTCCGAGCTGACCGGAACCTTGGCCTGGACCCAGGTCTTGCCGCCGTCGTCGGAATAGACGATGTGGCCGCGCTGGCCGACGGCGACCGTGCGCTTGCCGGCCTGGGCCACCCCGTTGAGCAGTGACCTGGCGGCGAATGCGCTCTCGCGGGCCGGAACGTCGAGCGCGTCGCGGAAACTTCCGGCAGCGGTAGCCGCGAGGGGCAGCGCGAGGACGAGCGAAACGAGCGGAGGAACGATCTTCCGGAGCTTCATGGTTTGCCTTGACGAAAAATGGGCCGGTTGCGGGGTCGACCGCAACCGGCCAGGTGGGGAGAAATTACCGGATGCCGGCGCCGGCCAGCGCGTCGGGCGACCACTCGCGCTCGGGAGCGGGCTTGCCGTGGCGCACGCCGCCGGTCTCGGCGGTGTAGCCTGACAACGAGTATGAGCCGGCGATCAGGTCGTAGAGGCCGTGCATGTCGGCCCACGGCGCCTGCGCGTCATAGCTCGGCGTCTGGTAGGCGAAGCCGGCGCGGAACAGCTGGCCGCGGGCGTCGTACTGGTCCGAAGCCAGGATGGCCCAGGAATCCTCGTCGATGTAGAAGGTGCGCTTGCTGTAGATGTGGCGCTTGCCCTCGCGCAGCGTCGCCTCGACCACCCAGACGCGGTGCGGTTCCCAGCGGACCAGATCCGGATTGAGGAACTTCGGCTTCAGGAGGTCGTCCTTGTTCGACGCATAAGCCATGCGATAGGTGTTGTACGGAACGTACATCTCCTTCTTGCCGACCAGCTTGAAGTCGAAGCGGTCCATCGAGCCGAGGAACAGGAAGACGTCGTCGAACGTGGACGTGCCGCCGGTGCCCGGATTCGGGGTGTCGTGGTTGAGGTCCGGCGCGACCTTGACGCGGCGCTGGCCGGGCAGGTACTGCCAGGCGCGGCGGTCGTTCTTGCCGTAGTCGAGCGGGTCGATCAGCATCAGCGCCTCGCCGGCGCGGCGGGCCGGACCGGAGTAGGTGATGCGCTGCTTGTAGTAGGTCTCGGTGCCGGCCTTGTCGGCATCCCAGTACGGGTATTCCTGAACGATCGAACCCTCGGTCGACACGGACGGGCGGCCCGACGCGTCGATGTTCCAGTTGCGGTACTTGACGTTGTAGGCGACGCCCTGGAAGCGCACGAGGTGGTTCCACATGACTTCGTAGCCGGTCTTGGGAATCGGGAACGGGATGCCGGCGTGGCAACCTTCCATCGAACGGCCGGCGTTGGCGGTCTTCGCCGTCGTCGCGCACTTGGCGGTGTTGTCGGCGACCCACTTCGGGTAGGCGACGCTGCGCTGGCTCTTATAGACATCGATGCGGTAGTCCGGGTACTTTTTCATGAGGGCCTTGGCGCCCTCGGTCAACTTGTCCGCGTACTTGTCCATCGACTTGGCATCGATCG
>JACSRR010000029.1 GCA_014879635.1 Ignavibacteriaceae bacterium
TCTCTGTGAGCTCTGCGGTTAAATTATTTTTTGCCACCTAAAAATCCATTAAGCCATTAGAAACACCAAATAACCGGATTATTATTCCAAAGTAAAAATCAAAAAAATCACAAAATTTTAATACATTTAAGTTTAGATAAATAAGAATTTTGGAGAAAAAATGAGTATGGAAGTCCGTGATTTCGGATTCACAGGTTTAAAAGTATCCGCTTTAGGATTAGGCACCGGAAGAATAGGCGGCAACGAACTTACTGAAAAAGAAATTGAATACCTACTAAATTATGCTGTTGATAATGGCGTAAATCTAATTGACACTGCCCGTTCTTATGGTGAGGCAGAAATCAGGATAGGAAAATATTTATCGCACAGAAGAAAAGATTTTATTCTCTCAACAAAAGTTGGCTATGATGTAGAAGGTTGTGAAGATTGGACTTATGACTGCGTTATTCAAGGAATAAACAAAGCTCTTCGACTATTAAAGACAGATTATTTAGATATTGTGCATCTTCACTCTTGTAACAAAGATATTTTAGAAAAAGGTGAAGTTATTGAAGCACTAACAAGAGCTGTTCAAGAAGGGAAAGTAAAAGTTCCTGCTTACTCCGGTGATAACGATGCCTTAAATTACGCTGTACATTCCGGAAGATTTGGCTCCATTCAAACTTCAATAAATTTATATGACCAAAGAGCTATTAATGATATTCTTTGGAATTCAAAGCAAAATTATATGGGCGTTATTGCTAAAAGACCCGCCGCAAATTTTGTTTGGCAATTCAAAGAAAGACCTTCAGATAATTACATTGTAACTTATTACGATAGAATGCACGAAATGAATCTTGAACTTGGTATGCCTATTGAAGAAGCCTCGCTAAGATTTTCTTGTTTCACATACGGAGTTGATTCAATTATTGTAGGCACAAAAAACCTTGAACACCTTAAAAATAATATTCAAAGTGTAGCAAAAGGTAAACTGCATGAAGATTTATACAAAATGATTAGAGATAGATTTAAAGAAAAAGACAACAACTGGTCTTCTTTAGTTTAGATTTTATATACCACTCATAATTAGACTATTGTGGAAATATTACTCCTTGATAAAATTGTTTTACTTTTCACAATAGTCTTTTTTTTTTCGTTTCTATTATATTTTTCCGGTGTTTTAAGAATATTCAGAAAAGGAAGTGAAAATTCTTTCCTTTCAAAATCTACAGCTTCTTTTTCTGTTCTGGTTGCCTGTAAAAATGAAGAAGAAAAAATTCATCAATTGATAAACTCCCTTAAAAACCTCGATTACCCCGCTAATAAATTTGAAATAATAATTGTTGACGATAACTCCACTGATAATTCACTTGGTAAGATTGAAGACCTAATTAAAGGGTTTTCTAATTTTAAGGTAATTTCTTCAGGCAAAAAAAGTATTACCGGCAAAAAGGGAGCGCTTCAAAAAGGATTAGAAATTGCCGGTAAGGATTTTATTATAGTTACCGATGCCGATTGTGTTGTTCCCCCTTTGCTCCTACAATTTTATAACGACCGATTTCAGACCGGTTCAGATGTGGTAATCGGAGTTTCTCCTTTTAAACTTTTGAAAAATTCTTTTTGGAGTAAATATGCTTCTTTTGATAACCTCAGAAGTTATTTAAATATTTTTGCTTTCTCCGGGTTAGGTCTTCCCTATTCCGCAACAGCAAGAAATTTTGCATTTAACAAACAAAAATTCCTTTCTCAAGGGGGCTATTTAAGTTTAACCGGCACTTTGAGCGGTGATGATGATCTTTTAATTAATTTGGCTGTTTCATTGGGATGGAAAATTGACTATCTCTTAAATACAGAATCATTTGTTTTTTCGCATGGTAAAGAAAACCTAAACTCATTTCTCAAACAAAAAGCCAGACATACAGAATCATCTAAATTTTATTCGAAGAAAATGAAAGTAGTTTTAGCAACTTGGCATATTTTAAACCTTTATGCTTACTTTTCAATCTGTTATTTTTGGGTTTCAACTGCTTTTGTTATCCCTTTTTTTGTAAAAATCTTTTTA
>JACSRR010000028.1 GCA_014879635.1 Ignavibacteriaceae bacterium
AGATGTGTATAAGAGACAGGAAAAAAAATAATTTACTACCATATGTCCGGTGTTAATAGTGTTCACACCTATATTTCAATGTTATTAACAAGTTTTTTCCAAAAAAAAGGTTTTTATAACTATTTCTTTTATTGCAATAAAGCATTGGCGATATGTAGTCAGGATAGAATCTATAAGACAAGAGAAGATTTTGCATGGCAGTGCGAGTTGTGTGTTGGAGGTTTTAATAACTTACAATTAGCCGGAGTATTACAAACCGAACAAATGGAGTATAAGGATATAAGCTTCTTTATGCAGTTTGAGCACTTTGAAAGAGTTGTTGGTATTGTAAATTCAGCTAATTGTACAAATAAACTAACTTCACTTGAATTAGAGGGATTTGAAATTGGGAAATATGTTTCTTATCGTGTTATGAGATATTTTTTTAGGGGTTATTTAAAAAATGATGAAAGTGAATTGACGGTTTTTAAAAATTTTATGATTGAAACATTAAAGTTTTATTACCTTTTTGAGGAGCATTTAAACAAAAATAAACCGGATTATGCGATAATTCATAATGGTTCTTTTAATTTTGGAAATGTGGTACGCTATTTATTAGAATTACATTCAGTACCATACATTACTTTCGAAACTTTTATAGGTGAAAACTCCATTATTTATAAAAAAAATGGAGAAGTTATGAGATTACGGTGGGATGAAGAATATTACCGGTTTAAGAATAAAAACAAGGATAACTGGGAAATTAAAGATATAGAAGATAAGGTTGCAGAATTTATGTCAAAAATTAAAGATGGTTCAGTTATGTATGCGCGTCTGAATGATCTTAAAACTGAACAAATAGAAAGCCACGAAAAATTTTGTGTTCTATTTACTAATTTAAACTTTGATTCAGCGGTAATAGGCAGGCATACTATATATAATAAGATGACTGATTGGATTATTGATACAGTACGCTTTTGGGAAGAAAATGTAACCGGAGTAAAACTATACATTAGAATTCATCCGGGTGAGAAAAAGTTAGTTACCCCAAGTAATGATTTTGTAAATGAACTATTTGTAAATTTTTCAAGTGAAAAAGTTGTAATTTTTGATGCTGAATCTGACATTAGTTCGTACGAACTTATAGAAAAGATGCTTTTTGGTATTGTATATTCAAGTACCGTAGGATTAGAGATGCTTTACTATGGTAAAGAATGTGTGGTTGCCGGCGATCCATTCTATTTAACTACTGGGTTAGTAGATAAATTTGAATCAACTGAAGAATATTGCAAAAAAATTTTAGAATTATTAAAAAATGAACAAAACCCTATAAGCGAGAATAGAAGGAGTGATTTAATAGAGTATTTATATTTTTTTTATTTTATGATGGTAAATAGGATAGAAGGCAGTAATTTTAATTTAAAGAAATCAACTGGATTTTTAAACGCAAAATCTATTAACGAGGTACTTGAAATCAACCAAGATTTTTTTTATAAAATAAGTAGTACACTATTTGATCAAGAAAAAATTTGATTTGTTTTATATAAATCTTTGACTATGTATATGCAATTACTCAAGAAATTAAACAGATGAAAGACTTGACAAAAAAAAACACAAAACTAAAACCAGATGAAACTATAGCACTAATAGTAATTCCATTAGTTAATGCCATAACTCATTCAAGTGCTGGGTATTTTATTGGAGAAACTGCTAGTTTTGATCTTGGTATATTTTCTCCGGGCTATATTAGAGGTGTATTAGTTTTTTTATTTATAGCTTATTTTCTATTCTTCAAAAAAATGTCAGATGCCGTCTCAAAATCAACATTTTATTTTGGTATTTATATTTTTATAACGGCACTTTGGTCACCTTTACTTGGTACATCTTTGTATGTAGCCTTTAAGGTGTTTTCTTGGTCAGCAATGTTTGCTATTGGTTATTATCTGTCTCTTATACACATCTGACGCTGCCGACGACGGA
>JACSRR010000027.1 GCA_014879635.1 Ignavibacteriaceae bacterium
TGTTACACTTATCAATTGAGCTTAATTATATTTCAGAAACAGAGTATAAAGCATTATTGTGGATATTGGGGTTCTTTTTATTTGCATATTTTATGCCGATTGATAGTGAGGTGTTTAGAAATTCGATTTTAGAGGCATTTGCATTAGCAAAATGGTACGCCCAAGAACATGTAGTATTATGTTTAGTGCCGTCGTTTTTTATTGCCGGAATAATAGCTGTTTTTGTTAGTCAGAACGCTGTAATAAAATATTTAGGCGGTGAGGCAAAAAGATGGGTAGCATATTTGGTGGCATCGGTTTCGGGTACAATTTTAGCTGTTTGTTCGTGTACCGTTCTACCGCTTTTTTCCGGAATCTATAAAAGAGGAGCGGGTCTTGGTCCTGCCACGGCTTTTTTATATTCGGGTCCCGCAATCAATATATTGGCAATAATACTTACAGCAAGGATATTAGGTTTTGAACTTGGTATTGCACGAATGATAGGTGCGGTAGTTTTCAGTATAGTAATAGGCTTGTTAATGGCTTTTATATATAGAAAAGAAGAGAAAGTTAGAAGTTCTTCAAATCTTGTTTTACCTGATACAGGTGAATCAAGACCCGTATGGCAAACAGGTTTGTTCTTTTTTATTCCGGTTGCAATATTAGTTTTCGCAAATTGGGGTTCAACCAATGAAACAAGCGGTTTCTGGTCATTTATGTTTGCATATAAATGGGTAATTACAAGCATTTTCGGAATTTTATTTGCAATATCTTTAGTATTTATTTTAAAAATGAATAGAATTTATGTGCTTTTAGGTTCTCTTTCGGTGATTATTTCTGTAATCATTTGGCATGAAACTCCGCTAATTCCTTTCTCGGTTGGAGCAATTGCTTTAACTCTAATATTAACCTTTAGTGAAGGTGAACCTAACGAATGGCTTGGCGAAAGTTGGGGGTTTGCTAAACAGATTCTCCCGCTTTTAGGTGCCGGAGTTCTTGTTGCAGGTTTTCTTCTTGGCTCTCCTGACTCCGGCAACGGAGTAATTCCAAACACTTGGATTTCTAATTTGGTAGGCGGTAATTCTCTCTTCTCAAATTTCTTTGCTTCTATTACAGGAGCGTTTATGTACTTTGCAACTTTAACCGAAATTCCGATTGTGCAAGGACTTATTAATAGCGGTATGGGAAAAGGTCCGGCTTTGAGCCTTCTATTAGCAGGTCCGGCGCTTTCTCTACCTAATATGTTGGTAATAAGAAGTGTATTAGGAACCGAAAAAACTGTTGTGTATGTATCATTGGTAGTCATTATGGCAACAATATCCGGTTTTATTTATGGATCGTTATTTTAAGGAAAATTAAATATGGAAATTAAAATTGTAGGAGCAGGATGTCAAAACTGCATTAAATTAGCTGATTTGTGTCAAGAGGTTATCTCCGAAACCGGATTGCATGCTACAGTGGTAAAAATAACTGATATTAATCAATTTGCCGATTTAGGAATTTTCAAAACACCCGGTTTAATTGTTGACGGTAAGATTCTCAGTCAGGGTAAAATTCCGGTGAAATCAACTTTAAGTCATTGGCTTCAAGATGAATTAAAGGGTTGATAATATGTGGTCAAATTTTTTGTTTTTCGCTTTAATGATTTGGTTTGTTTTAGTTCAAACAAAAGCACAAGATTTAGCTCATTTGCAAAATGTTAAATCTCAATATTTAGTTGAGTTAGCAAACGAAGTTAATAATCAGTCGCTTTTCTTTTCCTTTAAGGAAAAAATTAACAGCTTTGTCACAAATAATAAATTTACGGACGAAGACTTGCTTGATGAGATAAAAAAATTAAACGAAGGATTAGAAAACTTCACCTCAGTTATAGATAAAGTTGATACTGATTCACTTTTGGTCTTATTCTTTCCGCTCTATCTTTATTCAAACAATTTAATGATAACTTCTTTGACTCGTGACCTACTTAGCGGCTCAGGTCAAAAACTGTCTCTTATACACATCT
>JACSRR010000026.1 GCA_014879635.1 Ignavibacteriaceae bacterium
AGATTAGAAGTAATTTCACAAAAAATTTCTTTATTAATACCGGGCATTAATTCAGGTTTTCTAAAATTAGTTTTAATCTTCAGATTTATAAAAGTACCGTTCTCTTCGCTCATTTCGGCGATATTATAAAAATAAACACCTCTACTATCAGCATAAAATCTCAACCATAGTTCATCTGCCGGGTCAGGAACGGCATCTTTTGTAGATTGAGCAAACGAGCATATCGATAAAATTATTAGAAACAATTTTGTCATTAGAATCATAAAGTTTTTCTTTTGGGATAAAAAAAAGCTGCCCTTGTGGGGGCAGCAAAAAATAGTTAGTCTCCGAAACAAATGCCGAGGTCACGGGCAGTAAGCATTGTATCGCTTTTTAGATTAACGGATTTCATTTTATTGATTGCATCTTCAAGCGGTACATAATTCACGGTAGGTGGGTTAAGAGCAACCATAACATTAGAGAAACCTTGTTCTAAACCTCTAATGGCGGCAGCACCAAATCTCAATGAAAGAAGTCTATCGAAAGTAGTAGGACTACCTCCTCTGAGCAAGTGACCTAAAATAGCAGTTCTAACCTCTTTTTTGGAGAGGGCTTGAAGTTCTGCAGCAACTCTTTCAGCTGCACCGCCCAATCTTTCTGCTTTGCCGGCTTCTCTTTCAATTACGGAAACAGTACCACCTTTAGGGAGAGCACCTTCTGCAACAACAATAATTGCATAATCATGATCTTCTGTGAAAACAGATTTAAGATGATCGGAAACTATTGTAATATCGTAAGGAATTTCGGGAATTAAAATAACATCGGCAGAGCCTGAAATACCTGAATTGAGGGCAATCCAACCTGCATTTCTACCCATAACTTCAACAACTATGATTCTTTTATGAGCTTTAGCGGTAGAGTGGAGCCTGTCTATACACTCGGTTGCAAAAGAAACTGCCGTATCAAAACCGAATGTAATATTAGTTTTATCGAGATCGTTATCAATGGTTTTAGGAACGCCGATCACTCTGATCCCTTTTTGGGCGAGCTGATTTGCCATAGTGAGCGATCCATCACCGCCAATTGCAACCAATGCGTCAATATTATTTCTTCTAAAAGCTTCAACAAGTTCTTCAGAACGGTCAACTTCTACAACATTTCCTGACGCATCTTTCATTGGGTATCTGAATGGGTTTCCACGGTTTGTAGTACCAAGAATAGTACCGCCGGTACTGGTGATATCAACAACATCTTCAAAACCTAATTTAATAAGTCCGTCACCTTTTGGGTACATTTGAGGAAGGTATAATCCGTTATATCCGTCACGGATACCGATAACTTCCCACCCTTTTTTTATAGCCGACATAACAACGGCTCTGATTACGGCATTCAAACCGGGAGCATCTCCTCCGCCGGTATTTACCGCAATTCTTTTAATTTCATTATTCATTTTTTAACTTTTACCTAAGTTTCTTAATTAATACAAAAAAATACACTTCAAAATTAAACACATAGCATCATAAAAACAATTTAAATATTAATTAAGATGCTTGATAAAGACCAATTTTATTTCCTTCCAAATCTTGAATAACTGCATACCAACCATAAACGGGAATAACAGTACGGGGTTTAAATATTTTACCGCCTGCAATTTCAACATTCTCAAGAGCTCTATCAATATCTTCAACGAGAACATGAAAAACGGGGGTTTCGCCTTGGTCAACTTTATTAACTTTTCTCAATCCAATGGTAACACCTTTTTTAGTGTTAAAAAGGCTATAACCGCTACCAAAGTGTTTTAGCTCCCATCCTAAAGCGCGCTTAAAAAAGTCGGTTGATTTTTCGATATTTGTAGTAGGAAGTTCTACATGTGCTATAAAATTAGTAGACATCAATTCTCCTGATGTATTAGTAATAGTTTCAAAAATTATTTAGGGTAAACCTAAAAATAAACAATTAATGTATATAGTTTTAAAATAATTTATTTTCCCGCAAAAATAAAAAAGCCCGCATA
>JACSRR010000173.1 GCA_014879635.1 Ignavibacteriaceae bacterium
GTTTAAGTTTAAACGACTAATTTTACGAAAAACAATTACTTAAAAGAAAAGTAATATGGTTTAGAGAAATTAGGTATTTATAAAACTTTGTTTTTTCAAAAGAATTCGTTGTATTAAAAAGTATGAATAATTTTTTAGAAAGTAATTTTACTATAAAAGACCAAGAATATTTTTTGAAGCGATTATCTTTTCTACACGACATCTCTTTAAAAATATCCGAAAACAAGCCTTTAAACTCTCTTCTTCAAACAATAATGAATAGTAGTGAAAAAGTTTTAGAAGCCGAAAAGAGTTCGTTTTTGTTATATAACGAAGAAGACAACAAATTACATTTTTATGTATCAGACGGTGAAGCCGAATCGGTTATTAAAAGATTTCCTCTTGAAATGGGCTCCGGAATTGCGGGTTGGGTAGCGCAAAAAAAAGAATCCGAATTAGTGAACGATTGTTATTCTCATCCGAGATTTAATCCTGAATACGATAGAAAATCAAATTTTGTTACTCGCAGTATGATTTGTGTTCCGTTATTAAAAAACGAAAAACTTATCGGTGTTATCTCTGTTTTAAACAGGAAAGACGGTAAAGATTTTACTAATGAAGATGTTGTTCTTTTAGAAATTTTAGCAGGACAATGTGCCGTTGCAATTGAAAATTCCAGATTTTTAGAACTTCAAATATCAGCCGAAGCTCTAAAAAGAGAAATGGAAACTGCACGCGATATCCAACAAAATTTGTTGCCAAGTAATTTACCCAAAATCAAAGATTTAGAAATGTCTGCTTTTTTGTTGCCAACCCGGCAAGTCGGCGGTGATTATTATACGGTAAGAGTATTAAATGATAATCTAACATTATTTTTTATTGCAGATGTTTCCGGAAAAGGTTTCCCTGCAGCATTGGTTGTATCCACTGTCGATTCTTGCTTGCATACAATTCTTAATCTTACTAAAAACGATTTTGATATTGTTTCTACAATGAAAATTCTAAATGAGGTTCTTTTAGAAGCTCTTTCGGGTGAGAAATTTGTTACTGCGTGGTTAGGAATTTACGATTCTAATACTCATTTGCTTACAAGCATAAATGCCGGTCACAACTCACCTTTTATTTCAAAGAGAGATGACTCGTTTTATTTTTTAAAATCCGGAGGTCCGTTTCTTGGACTTATCGACTGGAATTACAAGTCTGAATCTGTATTAATTGAGTCAGGAGATGCTTTAGTTTATTATTCTGACGGGGTATCCGAATCATTTAATATTAAAAATGAAATGTTTTCCGAAAAAAGACTTTTGGAATTTGTTACAGCTAATAAATCATTGCCTGCTGATGAATTTTGTATAAAACTTTCTGAAGAAATTAAAAATTTTGCGGTGGGAGCCCAACAAAGCGATGATATTACCTTTGGGTTTGTCAAATTTTTGTGAAAATGTTAATAATTGCTATTTTATTTGTAGATTTCAATATAATTTGAATTAAAATTAGAGCTTTTTGAGTTTATCACTTATTTCGAAAACTAACACTGTATTAATGGCATAAAAATGCCAAAGCTATTTACGATATTTTTCCTTTCAGGCTTATTCATTTCGCCGGTTGTATCATCGCTTTTGAATGATTTTTTCAATATAAATGAAATTTTGCTTTTCAGAGCCGATATTCTTACCCTCTTGTACCCTTTGTTTGTTGCAAGTATTTCCCTTTATTCTTTTTACGCCGGTAAAAAACTAAAATTTAGACTATTATCTACCGTTAAAATAGATGATATTAACTTTTTCACTCCTTTTGTTTTATTGTTTAGCGGATTGTTTGCTATTCTATTTTTTTTCTCACAATTTGCACAGATAGAAGGAATTGGAGGAATTGAACAACAATTAATCTTTTTTCTACTTATAGCAATTCCCTCTGATACTTCTATTTATCGAGAAAAAAACAAACTCCCTGAAAATTTTTATTCAACTATTGGCAGAAGAACTTCGGCTATCGGCTGCCGGATGTCATCGAG
>JACSRR010000025.1 GCA_014879635.1 Ignavibacteriaceae bacterium
TATCATTAGTCTAATAATTGTTAAAAATTTGTATATGGAAAACAAGTTATTGGTAGACTGGCTAAAACATGCATATAAAATGGAAAATAAATTGGTAGCAGTATTAAATAAACAAGCCGAGGATGCAGAAAATTTTCCAGAAATTAAAGAAAAAGTTACTCAGCACATAGAAGAAAGTAAGGGACATGCGGAAATTGTAAAACAATGTTTAGAAGGTCTGGGTGCAGATGCTCCGGATTTTCAAGCAGATCTAGCTCAAGTAGGAACAAGCTTGGCTACAATGTTTGATGGAGATGCTGAAGAATACAAAGTAATAAAAAATGCAATAATGGGATTCTCTTCAGAGAATATGGAAATTGCAGTATACACAACAATTATCAACATTGCAGAACAAGCTGGTGAGGATAATATTGTAAAGGTATGCACAAATATTCTTGAACAGGAACAGGAAATGGCAACATGGCTTGAAGATAACTTAGCTGACCTAGTTGTTCAAATTTATGACGAACAGATGGAAACAGAAGAGCTTAATGGAATTGATGGAGAAATGGATGATGAATCTGAAGATGTTCAAGAATAACTAATTTGATTTTCCGTAATCTCTTAAATATAATCAGAATATGTCCAACATTCTGAGAACTGAAAATCTAACAAGAGATTACGGAAACAATAAAGGAGCTTTTAATATAAATCTTGAAATTGAGAAAGGTGAAGTTATTGGTTTTATTGGACCAAATGGAGCAGGCAAAACAACTACATTAAATCTGATAACAACATTAATAAATTCTACATCAGGAAGCTTTTCTCTATTTGAAAATAACATCAAAACAAAAAATGATTTTCTATACCTCTCGCATAGAATTGGTTATCTTCCATCCGAAGCCGGTATATACGACAATGTTACAGCAAAGGAGTTACTAATATACGCTTCGAAACTTTACAAATTAAAAAACTCTAAACACGCCTTTGATTTAGCCGAGGAATTAAAACTGGATTTAAATACTCCAATTAAAAAGTTATCTTTAGGTAATAAAAAAAAAGTTGGATTTATACAATCACAAATACACGATCCCGAATTCCTTATTCTTGATGAGCCTACTTCGGGACTCGATCCACTAGTACAAAAACAAGTATTAAAGCAAATTTTAAAAGTAAAAGATCGAAATGGTGCCGTATTATTATCTTCACACAATTTAAGTGAGGTTGAATCAATCTGCGATCGAATTGTGATGATAAAAAATGGACAAATAATTTTTAGTGGAAAAACAAAAGATGTTCTTCGAAAAACACTCAAAAGATTTAGAATTGAAAATGTCTCCAAGGAGCAATTTTCTAAATTACAAAATTTAAGCTCTGTTAAGAAATCGGAATACAACTTTGACGATGCAATAATTTATGCAGAAGATACTAAAGAAATTATCAACTATTTAATGAATACTGAAATTTATTCTTTTTTTATCGAAAGACCATCATTAGAAGAAACATTTATTGAATACTATTAATATGCAACTCAATGCCCTAATTTCTTTTGAAGTAAAAAGAAAACTCAAAACTACACTAATATTTTGTTTAGTGTGGATTGGTTTTTTTATATTATTTTTATCATTTTTTGATAGTCTAAAAGCAAGTGGTGAAGAACTAGCAAAACTTTACGAAACATTCCCTAAAGAATTATTACAAGCCTTAGGAAAAGATCTTGAACAAGTCACAAATATTTACGGTTACTTTAGTTACTCTATAATGCTTTACCTTGTTATTTCAGGATCAATACTATCAGTAGTTATGCTGTGTAATTCTATAACCGGTGAAATTGCAAATGGAAATATTGTTTTTTTAATATCCAAACCTATTAGTAGAACAAAGATCTTTGTAGCAAAATATTTATCACTAATTATTAATCTTTTAATAGGCAATTTTATACTTGGTTGTGCAGCGTATATTACTGTACGATTGCTAACACAAGAAGATAGCTTTAATATTTTGCC
>JACSRR010000130.1 GCA_014879635.1 Ignavibacteriaceae bacterium
TCCGTCGTCGGCAGCGTCAGATGTGTATAAGAGACAGGGTATGAACCTTGAAACTGCATTTAAAGCGAGTATTGACGGCATTTTAATAACAATTACTACAATTTTCTTAACTCTGATTGCGGGTTATTTTATAGGAAAAAAATTAGGTCTCAATAAAGTAAGTACACATCTGATTTCAACGGGTACGGCAATTTGTGGAGGTAGTGCAATTGCCGCAGTAAGCCCGGTGATTAAAGCAGATGAAAAAGATATTTCAGTATCTTTAGCAATAGTGTTTTTACTAAACGCAGCGGCATTGTTTATTTTCCCTCCGTTGGGCGGTTTTTTAGAGATGACTCAACACCAATTCGGCTTGTGGGCTGCAATTGCAATTCACGATACAAGTTCTGTTGTTGGGGCAGCCGGAATATACGGTGAGGAGTCACTGCTTGTTGCAAGCACTGTAAAATTAGCGAGAGCGTTGTGGATTATTCCGGTTGTTATACTTACGGCTTACTTTTTCAAATCGGAGAGCAAAAAAATTCAAATCCCATGGTTTATC
This sequence comes from Ignavibacteriaceae bacterium, assembly GCA_014879635.1. Lineage (GTDB taxonomy): Bacteria > Bacteroidota > Ignavibacteria > Ignavibacteriales > Ignavibacteriaceae > BA9. Next base: position 542 of record JACSRR010000130.1, read on the forward strand.
TTTTATTTTATAGGAGCAATTATACTAGCAACTTATATTCCTATAATAACAGAAGCTGGGCAGTATTTGGTGAAAGGTTCTAAAGCACTTATGTCGCTAACCCTATTTTTAATAGGGTCAGGTTTGTCGATTGAAAAAATTAAAAGCGTTAATCCGGCGGTATTTATTTTAGGCATTATTTTGTGGACCTTAATTTCAACAGGCTCGCTCATTGTGATACTAAATTATTATTAACGCTAAAAGAAATTCAATATAAAAGATAAATCAGTAGATAGGAATGAGCTATTTTGCAAATAAAAGAGGCGTCTAAAACTCAGACGCCTCCGGTTGTAATTTAACTACAAAGAATTCAAAGCTTACTGAAACTTAAGATTTCTCTCCTTTATCTTTATCAAGGTTTTTACCCCTTTTTTTAACCTGTTCGCGCAAAATGTATTCAATTTGAGCATTCACACTGCGAAGCTCATCTTTAGCCCATTCATTTAACGCATCAAAAAGTTTAGGATCAATCCTAAGAATCAACGATTTTTTTTCAGCCATTATTAATACAGAGTTCCTGAGTTAATAACGGGTTGGGCAGCCCTGTCTGAACACAAAACAACTAAAAGGTTACTCACCATGGCGGCTTTCCTTTCATCATCAAGGTCAACAATTTTATCTTCGGATAATCTTTTAAGCGCCATTTCAACCATACTTACGGCACCTTCAACAATTTTAGTTCTTGCGGCTATGATCGCCTCTGCTTGTTGTCTTTGAAGCATAGCTTGAGCAATTTCTTGAGCGTAAGCCAAGTGATTAATTCTTGATTCGGTAATAATTATACCCGCACTCTGAACTCTCTCTTGAATTTCTTTGGTAAGTGCATGAGAAATTTCATCAATCGATGAGCGTAAGCTAATTGGTTCGTCATCTGTTGCATCATACGGATATGCCGAAGCTAAGTGTCTGACAGCTGATTCAGTTTGAACCGAAATAAAATCTTTATAGTCTTCGACTTCAAAAACAGCCATTGCGGTATCGGTAACTTTCCAAACTACTACTGCCGAAATTTCAACGGGGTTACCTTTTAAGTCGTTCACTTTAAGATTTTTACTGTCGAAATTATGAACTCTTAACGAAACTTTCTTCTTTGTAAAAAAAGGATTTGCCCATCTAAAGCCCTCAGCTCTTTCTGTGCCAATATATTTTCCGAAGAGTAAAAGCACCGCCGATGTGTTTGGTTCAATAGTAAAAAAGCCGCCGTACAGAGCCATAAGAATTGCAAATATAACCACATGTGCTATAATTAACGGAGTTCTCAAAGAATCCGCTTGGTCAAGGTTAATTACTAAAGTAAAAGTATAGATCAAAGCACCGGTTATACCTATTAGCAGTAGCAAAAAGCCCATTCCGTTTTGAGTTTTGGTTTGTTT
>JACSRR010000265.1 GCA_014879635.1 Ignavibacteriaceae bacterium
GACACTTCGACAAACTCAGTGTCCAAAAGTAAGTTGCCTGAACCTGACACTTCGCCAAGCTCAGTGTCCGAAAGTAAGTTGCCTGAGCCTGTCGAAGGCAACGATAAAAGAAATTCAAATAATGAAAACTAATATGACTGACAATAATTCACATACAACAAGCAATTCAAGTTTCCCTCCAAGCGATGCCGTGAGATTGCCGCACGATTGGGTGGAGACGACTTTGGGTGAGGTTGTGAACCATGTCAAAAATAATATTATTCCCTCAAAAGAACCGAGTAAAATATTTTCACACTATAGTATTCCATCTTTCGATGACGGTAAAAAAGCAGTTTCAGAACTCAGAGAAAATATATTAAGCAATAAGTATGAAGTTATAAGTAAATCTTTTCTTGTTTCAAAATTGAATCCATCAACTCCAAGAATATGGACAATATTTGAACCAGAAGAAAATGCAATTTGCTATACTGAGTTTCAAGTTTTCCAACCTAAAAATGAAAAACATTTTGCAATTTATCATTGTTTTTTAAATTCACAAATTTTTACAGATGAACTTTCACAAAAAGCACATGGAACAAGTAGTAGTCATCAAAGAGTAAAACCCCAAGATATTCTTGATTTAGATTTTTTCATACCTAATGAAACAGATATTTTATCATTTCAAGAAAAAGTTTTACCTCTTTTAGAAAAAATCACAGATAATTCAGAACAAATCCAATCCCTCTCCCAAACCCGTGATGAATTGTTACCGAGGTTGATGAGGGGAGAGGTGAGGGTGGATAATTTACCCATTTAAGGATTTTACCATGCCCAAAAAACAATCAAAAAATAATAGCTTAATGATCCGTAACTCTACCGCAGAGTTCCTGATGTTCACTGCTGATACTCGTGCAGATGGCATAGAAGTCCGCTATGAAAACGAGACTGTTTGGCTTTCACAAAAAATGATGTCAGTGCTTTTTGACTGTTCTACTGATAATATTTCTTTACATCTCAAAAATATTTTTAAAGAAAATGAACTTGATGAAAAATCAGTTGTCGAGGATTTCTCGATAACTGCTTCTGACGGCAAAAACTACAATACCAAACACTACAACCTCGATGCAATTATCGCTGTTGGATATAGGGTAAATAGCACGAGGGCAACTCAATTTCGTCAATGGGCAACCAAAATACTCAAAGATTTTGCTATCAAAGGATATGTACTCGATCGTAAAAGACTCGAAAATGGGACATATCTCAGTGAAGATTATTATGAGAGATTGCTGGAAGAAATTCGTGAAATTAGACTGAGCGAAAGGAAATTTTACCAAAAAATAACAGATATTTATGCAACCAGTCTTGATTACAATAAAGACGATCAATTTACGAAAGATTTTTTTGCCAAAGTACAAAACAAACTCCATTTTGCAATTCATGGCAAAACAGCATCCGAACTTATCAAAGAAAGAGCCGATAGTGAAAAAGAAAACATGGGGCTGACAAGTTGGGCAAAATCTCCAGATGGAAAAATCCTCAAATCTGATGTCAGTATTGCCAAAAATTATCTAACCAAAGATGAAATAGAATCACTTGGAAGAATCGTCAATGCTTTTTTGGATTTGGCAGAAGAAAGAGCAAAAAGAAAAATACCTATGACTATGGAAGATTGGAGCAAAAGACTTGATAAATTTTTGGAATTTGATGACAGAAATATTTTGGAAAACAGAGGAAACATATCACACGAAGAAGCCAAAGAATTTGCCGAAAGTCAGTGGGAACAGTATCGCATCACACAAGATAAACTTTTTGAATCTGATTTTGATCGTGAGATAAAAAATTTTTTACAAGATAATAAATAAATTATGATTACACCTGTTCATATAATTTGGCAAAAGAATATTTTAAACTAATAGAAGCATCGGTTAAAGGATTTTACACTTTTAGCGAATCTGCACACAGCCCTTTGTTTGAAGAACCTGAAAAAATGA
>JACSRR010000318.1 GCA_014879635.1 Ignavibacteriaceae bacterium
ACACTCTCTCCGTCGTCGGCAGCGTCAGATGTGTATAAGAGACAGACCCTAAACTCCGTTCTTTATAAAAATCCGAACTTCATTACTTCGCTTACTTCAGTTATTCTAATTCCTGGTTCAGATAATGCTGTTGCGGCTGAGGGTACTTTATTACCGGGTATCGATGTTCCCGAAGGAAAAGATATCCAGAAAATGTACGGTATGCAGTATGAAGGAGATTTTTTGACAGCCTTTGTGTTCAGAATTCAAACCCTTCTCGATGAAATTAACCCCAAAGTAATAGACGGCGATACTCTTACTTCCCCGCTTTTCGCAACTTTTGAAAGCATCATTACTACTGCCGAAACCGTGAACAGAATCGTAAAAAATCTTGACTCAACACTTTCAATTATTTATGAAGGATTAGACAGCGAATCGCACAATGTTAAAGATGTTGTTAGACAACTCCCTGACTTAACTGCTAATCTTAATGACGCAACTGTGAAAGCTACTCAAACTTTAACCGAACTTGATAAATTATTAGTTAATTATAACTCCCCCGATAGCCTGGCTATTAAAATGATTGACCCTACCGGTGAGAACTTATTTAAACCGATTAGAACTTCAATAAATGAACTCAACCAAATTCTCCCGGAAGTAAAAAGTTTGATGAATTACTCCGCAAATCAAACCACCAATGTTACTATCATTTTAGAGAGGATTAAACTTGTTCTGGATGAATTACACTCTACTCTACAAAATGTTAACGCAAATCCGCTGATCGGTGGATCAAGAGAAGTTAAAGAAGGAGTAGGAGGAAAGCGGAGACCCGTAAAATGAAAAAGTTGTTGATTGTGCTTTTTATTCCGCTCTATTTTGCAGGATGCATTGGGGCAGCAATTGAACAATTTCCTTCCGAAATTACCGATGCCTATTCCCTGTATAAACTCGGTAATAAAATATTACAAAAAGGCGATTACACAACCGCTGCGGGTATTTACCTTGATTCTTATAATAAATTCTCTTTAGTTGATTTTATTCCGGGCAAAATTGAGGCTGCTTTAAAGATTGCGGTAAGTTTAAAACAATCTAACGATACTTCGGGAGCTTTCAGCAGGATTGAAGAAGTTAATATGCTTCTCCCCTATCACCCCTCTAAAAGAATTGACTATTTAAAAACCCTTGCTGAGTTTTATTTTATCGAAAATAAATACAAAGAGGTATTGCTACTGCCCGAAAGTGTTCAACCGGGAAATAAAGATATAATTATTCTTGCCTTCAAACTTTTAAGCGGCAGTGCTATTAATTCTTTACCTGAAAATATTATTCCGGATTTAAATGAGGCAGTTAAAATTGGTGAATCTTTGTACAAAAAAGACGAATTAATTAACCCTGTTGAGTTGAGTTTCGCTCTCTATTCGTTAGCTTATAAATATTTCGAAAATAAGAATTATAACGATTCTGAAATTGGCTTTATAAAAGCACTTGAAATTGATAAGAAATATTCAAATTATCAAGGCATTGCTGCTTCGCTTTATATGATTGGTCAAGTTAATAAAGAGACAAAAAATTATGATGAAGGAATTGTATATTTTAGCAGGGCAATGAGTATTTACAATGCATTAGGCGATATTCACGGTTTTGAAAATGCAAATATTGAGCTTTTGAATCTAAATATCATTAGCGGCAACAACTCCTCCCGGTCAATTGAACAATTGAGAAGTTTTTATTCAAATACGCAGTTCCCCGATTTAAAAGAGAAAGCTGCCCGGTATTTAAAACTAATAAATTAACCTAATTTATCGATTGCTCTTTTTATTCTTCTCATACACTCTTCTTTTCCGAGTATATACGCTATATCAAAAACACCGGGACCACCTGAAACTCCCGAAAGCGCAATTCTTAACGGATGGATAATTTTCCCTGCCCCGGTACTCAATTCAACCGCAGCATGTCTTAAAGCATTTTCAAAATCATCTTTGACGGGATTTTCTAATTCAGCTATTTTTTCGTTTAATAGAGAAAGGTTAACGGCTGAATCTGATTTCCAATTTTTTGCCACAGAGGCCTCATCATAATTAACCGGAGGAGTAAAAAAGTAGATACCTGTGTCAACTATCTCTTTAACAAATTTTACTCTCTCTCTCATTGCCTCAATAACTTGTACAAGATATTCATCTGTGAAATCATCTTCAACTTCAGGATTTATTTTAAGTTCGTTCCTCAATAGTTTAAGCAGGTCAGCATTATCTTTGGCTCTAAGATGCTCTGCATTTAACCAATCTAATTTTTCTAAATTAAAAACGGCTCCGGCTTTATTAACCCTCTCTAATGAGAAATTCTCAACCAGTTCACTCAAATAATAAAACTCCCTGTCATCACCCGCATTCCAACCTAAGAGAGCCACAAAATTAATTAATGCCTCCTTTAAATAGCCTTTACTTCTGTAGTCTTCAACGGCTACATCCCCTTGTCTCTTACTCAGCTTAGTCCTGTCAGGATTGAGTAATAAAGGTAAATGTGCAAAACCGGGAATTTCCCAGCCAAAAAATTTATATAATAAAACATGTTTAGGCGTTGAAGGTAACCACTCTTCACCTCTAATAACATGTGTAATTTTCATTAAATGATCATCAACCACATTAGCCAAGTGATATGTAGGGTAACCGTCGCTTTTCATTAAAACTTGGTCATCAACAGTGCTTGAATCAAATTCTATATTTCCTCTAATTAGGTCATTCACATAAATTTTTTCACCCGGTTTCACATTAAGCCTTATAACATAAGGTAACCCTGAATCAATATTCGACTTAATTTGATCTTTAGAAAGGTGCAAACAATGTTTATCATAAACAGGTTGTGCTCCTTGCTCTTTCCTCTCCTCACGCATTTCTTCAAGGCGCTGTTTTGAGCAAAAACAGTAATATGCATTGCCGGAATCAATGAGTTTTTGAGTTTGCTCTTGATAAATTGAAAGCCTCTCAGACTGCGTATAAGGTCCGTAGGCACCTTCATTACCAGGACCCTCATCAATAGTTAAACCTGACCATTTAAGTGTGTCAATAAGGTTTTCAACTGCACCTTCAACAAACCGTGCCCTGTCTGTATCCTCAATTCTTAAAATAAACGAACCGTTATTTTTTTTGGCAAATAAATAATTATACAGGGCGGTTCTAAGTCCACCTACATGCAAATAACCGGTAGGTGAGGGAGCAAACCTCACTCTAACTCTATCTGAAATCATTCTATAATCTCGAGGTTAATATTTTTAAATAGTAATTACGGAAGTATAACTACGAACCTTTTCAATAAATTCTTGACTATCTATTGGTTTTGGAATGTAATCAGTAGCACCTGAATCTAAACACTTTTCACGGTCACCTTTCATTGCAAAGGCAGTAAGTGCTATAATAGGTGTATCTTTATATTCGGGGAACTCCCTGATTCTTTCAGTAGCCTCAAATCCATTCATAACGGGCATCTGCATATCCATAAGAATCAGGTCAAATTTGATTTTTTTAACTGCGTCAACTGCTTCTGCACCGTTCTCAACAACTGTAACAACGGTAAAACCATTCTTTTTAAGGAGTCTTGTTACAATAATTTGCGAATGTTTGTAGTCTTCAACTAATAAAATTTTTGGCTCTTTTGTTACAGTTTGAGCAACGGAGGTATCCCCGGTAGCCGAATCTTCACCGCTTTGCACCATATCTGAAGCTTGTTTCTTTTCGGCTTCTATACTCTGAACAAGATTTTCGGGGGTATCTATCCTGTTTACCATTTTATTTATAGTATCTGCAAGGTCTTCAATTTTTGAGCTTTTTTTACTCAAAAGTTCGCTAAACATACCCTGTATTTTAGAAAGTTCTTCCTCAAAATTTTCTTTACCTGTATAAATTATAATAGGTAAGTTTGCAAACTCATTTTCTGACTTGATTAATTTAATTAGCTCAAATCCTGAAAGCCCGGGCATATCTAAATCAACTATCGCTAAATCAAGAGGTACACCTGTAATACGGCTCATAACATTAAGTGAATTGTTTTCGGCTATCGGATTAAACCCGACCGACTCAATTGCATCTTTCACTAAATTGAGCATATTTATATCATCATCAACGCATAAAATATTTGAATCTTTTTTAAGTTTGTAACTTGTTAAAACTTCAACTAAATCTTTATAACTTATCGGTTTAACAAAATATTCAACCGCACCCATCAAAAAAGCTTTCTGTTGGTCTTTTTCAACCGAGCATACAATAATTGGAGTGTGCCTGTTTTCCTTATTCTCCCTGATTTTTTTCATCATTTCAAGACCGTTTATATCAGGAAGCGAAACATTTGTAATTATTGCTAAAAATCGCTCGTTGTCTAATAAATTAAGAGCCTTTTTACCCGAATTTACAATTGTTGGTTCATATCCCCATTTATTTAAATAATTACTCAACAACTTTGATGTTGCATAATCATCTTCAATTACTAAAACTTTGTTTAGCGTGGGGTCTTTTGGCAAGGCAATTAAACTTGACTCTAATATCGAGAGGTAACTGGATTTTATTGAAAATGTAACTGCTAATCCGCCATCTTTGCTTGATGAAACGGATAATTCTCCTCCCATGTATCCGGCAATTTCTTTTGCAAGATTGAGTACAATTGGAGAAAAATAATTTACTTTTTGATTTTTTCGCTCATTGCTATTTATAATATAGAGTAACTGACCAACTTTATCATTTTGATAATCAAGATTTTGGTGATTGATTCTGAACCTTAATTGATTCTTTTCTTTAGGTTCAATTTTTATCGTAATGTTACCTGAAGCTGATTCACCGCATAAAAAGGTGAGTATGTTTACAAGAACATGTTTTAACTTTGGAAGGTCGGCTGCAACATTTTCATCAATATTTGAATTAGACTCTATTTCAATCTTAAGTGCAGGGTCGTTAAACTTTTCGGAAATTAACCTTACAACTTCTTCTACTGATTTTAGGATACCCGGTTTTGGTTCATTCTCTTGTAATACGCCCGATTTAATTTTTGACAAATCAATCAAATCGTTTAGTGTAGCTAATATTTTGTTTGAATTTTCTTTAATTGCTTTGATATATTCGTTTTGAACGGTGGTCAAGTTTTGGTCATAAAGCAAAGATGTGAATCCGATTATACTATTTACCGGAGTTCTAAGCTCTTGAGAAAGATCGTTTATAAGAACGGGAAATGATTTTGAAGCTATGGGTACTGTTACTTTTTGATTATCTTTCAAAAAGGTCTCTAAAAAACGGCACATTGCTGCAAGTGCATCTTTCTCTGCAGGTAGAAAAGGAGTTTTTTGAGATAACTTTAACAGGTAAGAATCATTTGCTGATTTAATTAACAAACAAGATTCATTTAAAATAAAATCTGTGGATTTAATTTGGCATTCAGAGTCTGAATTTACCTCACAATTTCTCCTCTCGTTAACTAATTCGCAATTAACACAACCGGTAGTACTCCCTATTTGAAATGATTTTCTACTGAATGAAGATTTTCCGAGTACCTCCAGTTCGTTTGAAGGCAATACTTTAAAAATTATTGCTGTATAAAGCTGAAATTCTTCTGCTATAACTTCGCAAAGTGTGTTATAATAGTCAGAAGGATTCTCTTTTTCTGCTAATATTACCCGGTTAAGCCCATTTAAAAAACTGACAGCACTGTTCACAAAATTCGCCTAAATGTTATCAAAAAAGTAAAATTACAAAATTTAAGTACTAAAAAAAAATAATTTATACTTACAAAGTTAAGATTTTTTTGCAGTAATATAAACCCTAACTCTATCTGTCGGGAATCATACTATTGATTAATTTATTCTCAATACATCGATATTAAATAAGACACCTGTTTCAGAAAATTTTTTATGAAATTTTATGTAGTTACTGATTAATATAAATGCAGAAAATTAACGGCTAAAATCTGAAAACGAAGATAATCATTTTAAAATAAAAAACGGGGAGTAACCCCGTCTTTTATAAGGATAAAATTAAATTATATTAATTTTTACTTCATTTTAACAATTTTTTCAACTTGAGTCTTGGTTTGATCCGGATACTTTGTAATTACTTTTAACAAATAGACTCCGTTGGCAATTTCATCACCGTCTTGGTCTCTTCCGTCCCAATACACAGTATTAAAACCGATTCTGTATTCGCTTGAAGGGATACTTAAATCTCTAATTAATCTACCGGCAACAGTAAATAACTTAAGATTCATTTCATCCGGTACGGTTTGCCCTCTAAGTTCAAAAGTGAAGTGCGTATCATCTTTGAAAGGATTAGGATAGTTATAGAATCGTGCAATATCATCTTCGTCGTAAACAAAGAAGATGCTTCTGTTAAAAGTAGTATCAAAGAAATTATTTGATGCATCTTTTCCGAGTACATCTAAAACATGCCTTCCTTGCGCTAACTTAGGAGTCCATAGTACCCTTGCTTCAGAATTTGGATAAGGTGTGTATGAAAATTCAAGATCCGGATTAGCAAAAATCAACGGATTATTTCTGTAAATAATCGTGAAATTTGTTGTATCCAACGGTAACGGACTGTTATCCTTTAGATAAATCATAATTTCGGGCGAGTTTGGAATAATATCGCCATCTAAAATTTCTTCACCGTTAAATGTTATTCTGAATTGAGGTTTAACACTGTCCCTTGCTACAAAAAAGCTATCTGCCTGAAGATTATTGTAAGTAAATCTCTCAAATGTATTTAATGTTAGCAGGGCTCTCAGCCTGTTGGTAAAAATTAGTGAAGAGGTATTTAAAACCTTGTTTACAATAGTGAATGAATCAGGCGGAACAGAAACATAAGTTGTAAAAAACGGATTATCAGCGTCGTTTAATGTGTATTCAACTTTACACGAATCAATAGGATTTTTGGAAAGATTATTCACTTTAACCGAAAGTGTAATATCGTAACCTTGCAATAAAGAGTCAGGTGTAAATGAAAAATCTTTATTTGTAATCATAACATCAGGAATCTCACTGTCATACTCAACATGCAAACTTTTCAAATACAATGGGTTAACTGTGGAGAATGATGTATCCGAAAAATAGAATTCAGTTTGCATACGAGGATATATAACCGGACTATATCCTGACATATCAAAGTTGTTCCTTGCTGATGTTGCAAGTGTATCCCAACTTCTTGATACGCTATTATACCCGAATAGTCTTACTTTGTATTCAGAAGCTGTATTTCCGCCGGCAACTTCATAGTTAAGTCTGTTCCATTTAAATGCGTTTGTTACTTCCGGAGAAATAATTGTGCCTCTTGAATCTAAATAAGAGCCGGAAAATACAGAAATCAACGATGGAAGAGTTGCATACCGTCTGAAAACAGTAGCATAAATTTCGTTTCTTTCTTCATTGTATGTCCATGCAAAATATTTTATACCGGAAAAACTACCTTCAGGATTCCAAGCAATCCAGTCTCCTTCAGACTCACCGTCAGAAATTCGCATTGCTCTCATATATCCGCTATATAGATTTTCATACAAATAAAAATGGTCATCAACAATAAAGAAACTTGCTAAAGATAAGTAGTTTGAAACATTCGGATAATTGTATTCTTGAACAACTTTCCAATCATCAGAAGGATCAAACACCCTCATAACCAAACCTTTTCTACCCGAAAAAGTTTTCTCTGCTAAATTGTAAACCAAGTTTTTAGAAGTAGTCATTCTGAAATAACCTGAATCAACCGTACCGGTTTCATAATTTAACAGCCCGGCAGTAACATTCACTATCTCTTGCTCGCCGGTTTCGGTGTTCACTTTAATCAACTCAAAAGGACTAATGGTACCAACATAAAGATGTTGCCCGTGATGAACAAACCCGATTCTGATCTGCTCCTGAAAATTAGGAACTGTACCGTATGATTCACCTTTAACCGTACCATAATTTCCTGTACCAATTTTGTATATTTTTGTTTTTCCGTCAACTGTGTATTGAAGTGCGTTCCACCAGTAATCAGAAATGTAAATATACTTTCCGTCGGTAGCTGAAACAGTTCTACCCACAAATGAGAAGTCAGGTACATTATTAATAGGGTATTCGTCAATAAGAGAGGGATTACTTGGTTTAGGGTAAAGTACTTTAGTATTTAAAACCAAGCCGTTTGTTGAATTAGAAAATTCAATGTTATCAGTACGCATCATATTTAATTGAGTACCGCTCAAGTAATATCCTTGCTTTGGAACCTGACTTATTTGAAAAGTTCTTACGGTTGTCCATCTACCTAAATTCTCACCGTCAAAAATACGGGCTCTCCAATAATAGTTGCCTTCAGGTAAAACCGGTGATTCATATTTAAGTAATCCTTCAACGGCGTTCAAATTATTTGCAGCAAGTAACGGCTGTGTAAAATGTATTGCTGTGTCTATTTCAATAAAATACTGCAATTCCCTTCCCACATAATAACCGTTATCAGGCAAGAGAAATTCTAATTTACCGTTTGTAGAAACAAAACCGTCTTGAGGTCTTAAAAATACCGGTTCGCTTATATTAAATACGGCAATGCTATTTGATGCTTGATTGTCAGAAATATCATCTTCGAGAATTCTTCCGTCTAAATTAACTTCTGCGGTTACTGTTACTAACCCGCTTACGCCCGGCACCCATCTTTCGGTAATTGAGGCAGTATTTCCAAAATTTGGATAAAAGTTTGATGAAATTATACCGGTTGTATCATCGGCAGAAAATCTGAGGGTTACTAATACACTATCGCCTTCTAAAATACCGACATTCTTTAAACTTACCGAAATATCAACAGTATCAGAACTCAAGGGGTTTACAACATTAAAAATAATATCGCTATTGTTTACAACAAAATCGGCTTTATCGGGTAGAGCTAATTTTAAGACAGGGTCACCTAAATAGGTAAGAAGTGCAACTTGATTTCTGTAATATCCAACCGGTTCAATTCTGGATTTGGCTTTCCAGAAGGCATCACCTGAGATATATACCTTTTTCGCAAAAATCTCATCAAATAAAAGCGTATTAAAAAAAGTACCTATTTGCCAGTGTGTTAAACCGCTGCTACCGTAAAATCCGATTGCTCCTTTGTTTGGAACCTTCATAAACTGCTCGCCAAACACATCCTGGTTGTCAAAGTGGGCTGTATAACATGTAACACTCAAAATTAAAGGAAGCCTGCCGCCGTTTTGAAGTACATATATGTCATTGTTTAAGAATGTTAAATCCCATTGATAACCGCCGCCGTGCCCGTAATAATTGGCTAAAACGGCACCTTTGTCAAATTCTCTTCTGATTTCTAAAGTTGAGCCTTTATATGGAAGGTATTGCGGCTCGTTAGGGAATCGGAAAACCATTGATGCATCAAATCCAAACGGGTCCATAAACTGATTTTTAAGTTTCATTGACTCACGGTTAAATCCGAATCTTACTTCATCTTCTTCGTCAATTCCGGAACCGAGGAGAAGAACATTTTCTTTCCATTTTTTGCCCGGGTCTGAGGGGTAGTTTTCTAACTTATCTAAGAATATATGCCCCTCTTCCGAAGTTTCAATCGAAATTCTGCCGATTGCCAAATCAGGAGTAACATCATCTCCAATTACTGCAGCAAAAGCATTATCACTTGCAGCCTGACCGTATTGTAAGGAGTGAAAAGGAATAGAAGGAATAAAATTTGGTCTGCTATTCGGTAAAATTTTACGGTAATCGTAACTCATATCACCCAATAAAACTACATATTTGGGAGCAGGAGCAACCCAATTTTGAACCGTGTGTCTTACAAAATCTCTTATTGCTTTAGGATCCATTAATCCGGCAGAAAATTCATTGTAGATATCAAAAACATCTGCGATGTAAATTCTTGGTTGAGGGATAGTTTTATCCGGAAAATTGTTACTTCTTATTGAAGCGAGCCTTTGGGCAACATCTAAGAAATCAGGATGAGTAATAATTATATAATCTGCTGCATTTGAAGATAATGATAGTGATGATGAGGGTACTCTTCTGATTGAATCAACATTTGCAAAATATTCGGGACTAACGCAGAAATAATCTGTGGGCGTATCGGTTGAATCCATAAAGTAAAAATCTTTATTTGCATTATTTAACTGCATTGGATTTGTGATCATTACACCTCTTGAGGGCGAATACACAATCATGCTATCCGCCTGCCAAGCCCATACCCAATATCTTACTTTACCGGATGCTCCGGGAGGAGAAGTGAAAAAATATTTGTTAGAGTTTGCTCTGTTATAAGCCCAATATTGTATTTGATACCAATTGAGTCTTACTTCATCATTTTTTGGATTTAAACAAACATCACCGTCAAGTAATATCTTTAAACGGTTTCCTTCACTTGTCAATACTATAGAGTCGGTTACAATATTTAAGGTTTTTTCAAATATGGCTTTTTCTTGCCCGTTCCATTTAATATTGCCGATAAATTTTTCATTTAGGTAAAAATTGGCACTGTGAATATAATTACACGGATAAATAGTTGTAGTTAAACCGTGTAATTCAGACCTTACTATAATTTGATTTACTTCAGGATTAAAATTAGTAACTTTGTCAAACCTGTGGTCAATTCCAAGTTCTGAAGCACCGTTTCTGGCACTCAATCTTGCCCAATACCAGTAATCCCTGTTTTCGTTTGGAGCATAACCCAATCTTTCATAAATTTTATCTTCTTCGTAGTGATCAACTCTAATTACGGAAGTAACAGTTTGAGTGAACGCCTGAGGAAATCCGTTTGTAGTGCGGTATCTTAGCCCGGCTTTTTCCTGATATGTGAACCAATAAACATTAGTTAAATTGTAGATGTTTTGCTTGGCAAATGCAGTTGGAGGAACAGGGTAACCCGCGAATACAACATAATCTCCCGGACCAAAAATTGAATCAACGGCACTAAATACTTTAATTGGTATTTGAGTGCCTTGATGATAAATTGCCAAGTTTTTTGATGGTACTCCTTGACCTAACGGAACTCCTGCAGAAACAAACTGCTCAAAAGTTATTCTAAAGATATCTTTTTTGTTTAAGTAAATTTTAAACCAATCTTTAGCCGGGTCATACCAAGTAATATTTTCACCGCCATCCGGTGAGTAACTCTGCATTTTTGCTTGAAAACTTAGGGCAGAGCTCGAATTTAAAAGAGATGTGTTTATAAAATCGGCAGTCATTGGGTCGTTAACAGGAACCGGAATACTTTCCGAATTAAAATCACGAACAAAGTTTACTCTAACTTTTACCTTTCTGTTAAAAATTAACTCTCTTGTTACGGGATTAAACTGGTAAGGAGAAACTCTTACAGATAAAACTCTTGCAAACCGCATTTCGTAAGTTTCACCCGCTATCGCTTTTAATGCAGGATAAAGTTGATTTTTAGAATAAATCTCTTGGTCAAAAAATTCATAATTCTCTTCACCGGTCTCAAAATTGGTGTATGGGTGCGGGGCAATAAACTTATTACTAAAACTCACAAAGTCAGAGCTTAATACAACTACTTCGGGTTTTGAGTTATTCGGAATACCGATTGAAACAGAGTGTTCGGGGAGTTCGGGCTGACGGCGC